>NZ_JACSKL010000003.1:0-288177 GCF_018617585.1 Exiguobacterium sp. s129 | reverse complement strand
AACCTTATGAGTCTCCATGATTTCCTTCCAGGTATATGTGTCTTCTTCCATCATACGTAGTGCACTCAGTTTTTGTTCGATCGAATGCCGACTTCTCGCCATAAAAAAACACTCCCCAATAGAATAAACAGATTTGTTATTTCATCTGTCTACCTATTGGGGAACATATCACAAATTCAGGCATGCTTTTTTGTTATTTCTTCTTTAAATCGGGTACAGTTATCTAACACTTATTCAGGTTTAAGGGCATTGAAATTGGGAATATATCCATTAAGATAAAAAATTCAAAATAGTCAGACAATTCTCTTTCTTTTTCGAATTTTATCTGATATACTCAATTCAACTCACTAAACCGTAACTTGTAGCCCAACAAAAGGAGTGTGGCATCTTATGAAACAAGTGATTGAGGCATTCAAAAGAAAAGACGCAGAAAAACGGATTCCGGTGCTGCGCTTGGAGATTGATTATGAATTGGCAACCCTTTTCGATGCGATGGCGTCACAGGATGATGCTACAGTTCAGGCTAGCAAGCATCGGTTAGAGAAGTATCGCCAAGAATTATTGCGTCTCGAAGCCTGACCATTACACACACATTCAACCAGTATTCCGAGCGGATACTGGTTTTTGTTTGGTACAATACAGTTGAGGTGATCACAGATGATAGAATGGTTTGCAGTCGATTTAATCAAACAGGCGGGAGAGCTGATTCGTCGCGAGATTGATCAACATTATGAAGTGGAACGAAAGACCGGAAAAGGAGACTTGGTTACTGAAATCGATCGAGCGGTGGAACAGCTGATTGTCCGCCGGATCCAAAACCGATTTCCGGACCATCAAATCATGGGGGAAGAAGGAACGACGGATACGCCAGATACGTTATCAGGAACGGTCTGGTTCGTCGATCCAATTGATGGGACGTTAAACTTTATTCATCAGAAGCGTATGTTTGCCATCTCGGTGGCCGTGATGGTCGATGGGGTCGTAGAGTACGGATTCGTCTATGACGTGATGGCGGATGAGATGTTCATGGCAAGAAGAGGGTATGGTGCGACATTGAACGGACGGACATTGACGAATCTACATGAACATCATGTACGAGATGCATTTTTGAGTATGAATGCGACGTGGGTCACGCCGAACCATCAAATTGCCCCGGAAATCCTTGCCCCGATTGTTCGAGATTCGATTGGAACACGGGCGCACGGCGCTGCATCGCTTGAGCTTGCTTGGCTCGCCGCAGGACGAGTGGACGGATACATTACGATGCGCAATATGCCGTGGGATTATGCTGCAGGAAAATTGCTCGTAGAAGAAGTGGGTGGACGAGTCGTTTCTTTATATGGGGAGCCGATTCGATACGATGGGAGAACATCTGTATTGGCAGGAAGCGAGACATTCGTCAATGACGTCATCAAACACTATGTCATCGCAAAAGGGGTGACCCCGGAAGCGAAGCCGGATCTTCAAATCGTGGAACATGAATCGTATGAAGAAATTCGTGATCTGCTCGTTTTAGCGAATCCGAATGAAGCGATGGTGCGAGAACAGTTTCAAACAGGACGAACGTTTAAAGCGTTACTCGGAGGAGAAATCGTCGGTGCCTATATGCTCGTATCGCACGGGGCAGGACGGGTCGAGCTTGTCAATATCGCGGTGAAACCGGAGAGGCAAAACCAAACGATTGGTCAGCGGATGTTACAAGACGCGGTAAAACGAGCGACGGCACTCGGTGGTCAAGAACTCCTCGTTTGTACTGGGAATTCAAGCATCATGCAATTGCGCTTTTATCAACAAGCCGGATTCCGATTTGATTCTGTAGAACGTGATTACTTCATGAATCATGGATACGATCCGATTGAGGAAGATGGTTTGATTTTACGTGACCGCATCTGTTTGACGCGTCCGATTTGAATCATCAAATAAAAGGAAAGAGGGTTCGCTCGACTTTTGTCAGAGCAACCCTCTTTCTTTATGAAGATTGACGATCAGAAAGAATGCGACGACGTAATTGAATACCAAAGAACGTCGCGACACCACTAAGTACGAGACTACCTAAAATGATGGCGGCGCTGCCTTCAGCCACCCCGATGCCGATGCCAACAAATCCAGCGACGACGGCCATGGCAATCAATAGAAACATAAGCTGCATGGAGACTCCTCCTTATTTTCTCTTCTCTACCCCATTGTATGATAAAAAACGTCCAATGAAAACGTTCACAGTCGATTCCACTCGACAAAGGTACTGTGACGTGTGCTATACTCTTAAAGTTGAAGAAAAGCTGAAACTTTTTAAATAAGAGAGGAATAACTACATGAACGTAAGAACAAACCTTCGTAACGTAGCCATCATCGCTCACGTTGACCACGGTAAAACAACGTTAGTCGATGAATTATTGAAACAGTCTGGTACTTTCCGGACGAACGAGGCAGTCGCAGAACGCGCGATGGACTCAAACGATATCGAACGTGAGCGCGGAATCACAATTCTCGCGAAAAACACGGCAATCGATTACAAAGATACACGTATTAACATCGTAGATACGCCAGGTCACGCAGACTTTGGTGGGGAAGTTGAGCGAATCATGCGTATGGTTGATGGCGTTATCCTCGTCGTCGATGCGCGTGAAGGCTGTATGCCACAGACTCGCTTCGTATTGAAAAAAGCACTCGACCAAGGACTTCGTCCGATCGTCGTTGTTAACAAAATCGATAAGCCGATGGTTCGTCCACTCGACGTTGTCGATGAAGTCGTCGATCTCTTGATCGATCTTGGCGCAGATGAAGATCAACTTGAATTCCCTGTCGTCTACACATCGGCTGTCAGCGGTTCAAGTTCGTTCGATCCTGATCCAGCAAACCAAGAAGACACGATCACACACGTGCTCGATACAATTCTTGAAAACACACCAGCTCCAGTAGATAACTCAGATGAGCCACTTCAATTCCAAGTAACGATGCTCGACTACGATAACTACCTCGGTCGTATCGGTGTAGGTCGCGTCTTCCGTGGGAAAATCAAAGTCGGTGAGCAAGTATCACTCTGTAAGACAGATGGTACGGTGAAGCAACTCCGTGTCACGAAATTGTTCGGTTACTTCGGCCTCAAGCGCGTTGAAATCGAAGAAGCAAAAGCAGGTGACTTGATTGCCATCGCCGGGATGGAAGACATCAACGTCGGTGAGACAGTCACGCCAGTCGGTAAAGAAGAGCCACTTCCGCTCCTTCGTATCGATGAGCCAACACTTCAAATGCGCTTCATGACGAACAACTCGCCGTTCGCAGGACGTGAAGGGGACTTCGTCACTGCACGTAAGATCGAAGAGCGTTTGATGAAACAACTTGAGACAGACGTGTCACTTCGTGTAGAAAACACGGATTCTCCTGACCAGTGGGTCGTATCAGGACGCGGTGAGCTTCACCTCGGTATCTTGATCGAGAACATGCGTCGTGAAGGCTACGAGCTTCAAGTGTCGAAGCCACAAGTTATCATCCGTGAAGACGAAAACGGTACGAAAGTTGAGCCGTTTGAGCGCGTGATCATCGACGTACCAGAAGAGTACACAGGTTCAGTCATGGAGTCGATTGGTCTCCGTAAAGGTGAACTTGCTAACATGAACACGAACGATAACGGTCAGACACGTATGGAATTCATCGTTCCATCACGCGGTCTCATCGGTTACCGTAACGAATTCTTGTCTGCTACACGCGGATACGGAATCTTAAACCACACGTTCGAAGAGTACCGTCCGTATATCGCAGCTGATATCGGTGGTCGTCGCAGTGGTGTTATGGTTTGTATCGAAAACGGGAAGTCAACGGCTTACTCAATCGGTGCACTCGAAGACCGTGGAACGATCTTCATCGAGCCAGGTACAGATGTATACGAAGGAATGATCATCGGTGAATGTAACCGTGACGTCGACCTTGCGATTAACGCTGTTAAAGGGAAGCAATTGACGAACATGCGTGCTTCAGCAAAAGACTCGACACAAGTCTTGAAACGTCCGCGCGTCTTCTCACTTGAAGAGTCGCTCACGTTCTTGAACGATGACGAGTACTGTGAAATCACGCCGGAGTCAATCCGTCTTCGTAAGAAAATCTTGAACAAGAACGAACGCGAGAAAGCTGACAAGCGTCGTAAACTTGGTAAAGAATAAGTAGGTGAAAAAGGGAACGCTTCGGCGTTCCCTTTTTCATGGAATAGTGTAGAATGGATGTGTATGAAATAAAGGGGGACTCTTTGTCTTGAAAGCTTCTCAAACAATCGATATCACACAAATTGATATTCCGTGGATTGCCTCGATGCTAGGTGTCGGGAGCGACCCGAACGATTTTTCGGTCGGATTCAACGCACTCGTTGTCACGGTCATCTTACTGACGATTCTCGTCTTTAAGCTTGGTTTTGCAAAACAATTGGCATGGTGGAAATCACTCATCGTCTATATTCTACTTGCACTTGGCGCAGGTACGATGGCGCTCGTCTTTTTCACGTGGCCGATTCCGGAAGTACTTGCTGTCATGGCCATCGTGTTGGCCATCTATCGCGGCCGCCTCTGGTGGAACCGTCGTCAGGATGCAGTCGAGTCATAAAAAATACGGGCGTCTCTTCGGAGGCGCCCGTTTTCATTTACCAATTTCGTTTTTGTCGAAATGTAGGATATAACTTGAATTGTCCAGATGCGGCGCGTTCAGCCGTACGTTCGCTGATTCGCTCCTGGCAGTCTTGACACATATACGTTTTAGCCGGCTTGTTGCGCAATCGTTTTGCTTCAAACGACCATGAGTCGATCGTTTCGACTTTATCGCAAAGAGAACATTTTACACGCATCTTCTCACCTTCCTCTATAGGATGAGTATAGCATGATTTCATTCGTTGAAAGCAGGGAATTGAATCGGTAAGGGAGAATGGTACAACCATACCCGGTTAAAAGGAGGGGAGTTGAATGGCGAGTAAGGCAACGTTTGAATTGACAGCCGCTCAACAGCGATTGTTGAATGACATGCCATTAACATTTCTCGTCGGTTTTGATGAGGCAAAGCGTTGGCCAATCAGCCACGCCATCAGTTGGGTGCAAGCACTCGACAAGGACACGATGCGGTTCGCCTTAACCAAGAATTCGCATATCGTGACGATTTTATCAACCGAAAAGACAGCAGGTCTCATCTTTATCGAAGATGGTCAGTCCTATCATGTTTTACTTTCATCCATCCGAGAATTTGAACCAGCGGTAAAACCGAGCCTTCATCTTCGTTTTTTTGAAGGACATGTCGAAGAAGTGAGGAATATCTCATTTTATGGTGCAGCATATGCTCAGCCTGAAATTACGAAAACGTATGATATTCGTGCGGCGGAAAAGTTAGACCGTGAAGTGAAAGAAAGTCTTCATTCTTGATTACCATCCTATAGTCGAGGGGCGGCAAAGTCTATGAAAAAAACGTATGTACTCGATACGAACGTACTCCTACATGATCCGCTATCCTTATTTCAATTTGAAGAACATGACGTGGTCATCCCGGCCATTGTCTTAGAGGAACTTGATGGTAAAAAACGAAACATGGATGAGGTCGGGCGAAACGCCCGTGAAACGTCGCGTGTTCTAGACCAGCTCCGAACATCGGGGAAACTTCATGACGGCGTCCCACTTGAAAACGGTGGACGTCTCTTTGTCGAGATTGGACACGAACACGAAGTCGATATTCCATTCGACGTGATGACGAACGATAACCGCATTCTTCTCGTTGCCTTAAAATTAATGAAACAATACGAGCATGACACGAACCATAAAGTCGTCGTCGTCTCAAAAGATATATTGGTCCGTGTGAAGGCGGACGCGATCGGAATTGATGCAGAAGACTATCTGACCGACCATATCGTCGATACGACGAATTTGTATGCCGGCTATCGTGAAATCGAGGTCGATCAGTCACTCATCGATGAATTTTATAAAGTACGCCAACTTCCGACATCCGCATTGACGAAACAAACGTTATATCCGAATTCGTTCGTCGTGTTAAAAAGTAACGTATCGAAAGCGAGTGCGCTCGCAGTGGTCGACACGCTCCAACCGATTGTTCGTCCGTTAGCACTTGACGCTGACCACATCTGGGGGATTCATCCACGAAACGTCCAGCAGCGGATGGCGCTCGACTTATTGTTGCGAGATGACATTCCGTTCGTCACGTTACTCGGGAAAGCTGGAACCGGTAAGACGCTCCTTGCCCTAGCGGCAGGACTCTCACTCGTTGAGGACGAGCAACGATACAATAAGCTCGTCGTTGCCCGACCGGTCGTCCCGATGGGGAACGATATCGGCTACTTGCCAGGAGAGATGGAAGAAAAGTTACGTCCGTGGATGCAACCGATCTATGATAATCTAGAATTTCTCTTCAGTGCCAATTCAAAAGATGAGCTAGGAAATATTCTGGCCGGCATGAAATCGATTCAACTCGAAGCGCTCACTTATATTCGAGGAAGAAGCATGCCCGACCAGTTCATCATCATCGACGAAGCTCAAAACTTAACGAAACATGAAATTAAGACGATTCTAACCCGTGTCGGGGAGAACTCGAAAATTGTTCTCGTCGGAGACCCGTACCAAATCGACCATCCGTATTTAGATGAATATTCGAACGGATTGACATACGCCGTTGAACGATTCAAAGGACAGAATGTCTTCGGTCACGTTCAATTGGTAAAAGGGGAGCGTTCGTCTCTCGCAAGATTGGCGGCCGATTTGTTATAAGCGAGATACACAAATAACGCCGAGCTAAGCGCTCGGCGTTATTTTGTATCGAGTTGTAGCGATTGGACGTTCGTCCGTTCTAAAAAGGCGTTTGAAATCATAATCAATCCTGTGACGATGAACAGTGCGGAAAATCCGAAGTGTGCTACGATTTGGGATCCAAATAGCGGTCCGAGTAGATTTCCCATGAACTGAGCGGACTGATTATAGGAAAAGATTCTTCCGGTTGCAGCGGTTGGAGTATGCTGCCGCAGCAACGACTGAACGGATGGCATCAATGCAGCGGTCGCAAATCCAATCCCGAAGCGTAACAGAATGAGTTGGGTCGTCGATGTGACGAATGCTTGCGGGATTAAGAATAAACTGTAGAGGAGCAGTGCCCAAAATAAGATCCGTTCTGCCCCGTATCGGTCCGATAATCGTCCGAGACGTTGCGCCGAAAAGAGAGCGGCGAGCCCAGGGGCAGATGCGACAATCCCTGCCATGAAGGCAAGTGCGGTCGTATGCGGATTTAATTCACGTACATATAACGTCAAGAGTGGTCCGATTGATTGTGTTGAGAACTGGATGAGGAACGTTGTCACAAACAACCCGACAATCAATTGTGGATGCCGCAGTGAGGCGAAAATGGACTTCACTGAAGCGAGTTCTTCACGTTTCACTGGGACAAAGTCTTCTTTTACGAACCAAAGCGTGATGAGGAATGTTAGGAAGAGTGCACTTCCGGTAAAGAGAAAAACGGATCGAAGCCCAATCCAGTCTGCGAGTAGTCCGCCGATGAGCGGACCGAGTAGACCACCGGTGATTCCACCGGTCGACAGAGTACCGAGCGCCCAGCCACTTTTCTCTTTTGGGGTTTGGGAAGCGACCAAGGTGATGCCGGCTGAGATAAATCCAGAAACGGCACCCATGAGTAAACGCAACCCGACCAGTTGATACACGTCTTGCACAAAACTAATGAGAAACATCACGATGGCCATTCCGAGACTCGCTCGAATGAGCATCAACTTTCTCCCTTTTTGGTCAGCCAGACGCCCCCACATCGGGGAGACGATGGCGGCCACGAGGAACGTCGCCCCGAACGCGATCGCCGACCACGTGACGACATGGTCAGGGTCCTTTACCCCGAGTTGTTCAATAAACAACGGCAGGAAGGGGAGGACGAGACTCATTGAAGCGGCGGTCAAGAAGCTACCGATCCAAACAACTATTAAATTTCGTTTCCATAAAGGCATCGTAAGCGTCACGACCTTTCTTATTCATTTGTAGTCAATACACTACATATTACACTTTATGAACTAAAAAGTCCAAAAAATGAGAAGGGAAGTCCCTTCTCATTGATTGCTCAGTACAGTGATGTGGTTCACTTGGCGGATGATCTGATCTTCATATAATACATAGACCGGTCCGTCAGCGAGTACTTTCCCGTCTTTTGAAAATTGTAAGTACACGCGCGATGCTTCGCTAAGCGACAGCGTCAACACCGTTTCTCCGTAAAAACGGACATGCGTGGCCAAATCAACAGGTTCGGCATTGTTCAAAAATGGCGAGAGCGGCATCGCGAACGAATCGCGTAAAGCTGCGTCCTTGTCTTGACGAGACATCGGTTTATTGTGGTCGATTCTTGTTCCTTGTGATAGACCATCGTCCCATGCTTTCCCCATTTTCGCATAGTAGGCCTCACGGTCATTCTCCGTCACAGAGTCCAATTCTTCAATCTTTCGTTTTCGGTCGTCAAAAATCCATACGGTCGGGTCAATCGTCAAACTGTGACGAACCGCTCCGTCTAGTGGAAAAATCATGCTTACATCCCCCTTTATACACATTACACGTTTCATTATAGCGCTCTTTCTCTTAAAATGGAAAAGAGGAAGAATGTCGCAATCATCCATACTGTACATTGAATTATGATGAAAGATAATGTACAGTTGAGTTATGACAAACAGTCTGTCATCGTACGGAGGAGGGGTCGTAGTGGCGACAAATTTGGCTGCAATCCAACGGGAGCAAGCGCTTCAGTTACTCGAGGCGGATGCTGAAAAAATCCGTTGTCTGATTGAAGTGCAGTTAGAAAACCTAAAAATGCCGAAGTGCCCGCTTTATGAAGAGGTGCTTGATACACATATGTTTGGACTATCGCGCCAAATTGATTTTGCGGTTCGTCTTGGACTCATTTCAGACATTGAAGGTAAAGGACTGCTCGATTCATTGGAACAAAAGTTGTCTGCCTTGGCAGAAGCTTCAGAATTATGAACCTTATACTCAAACTGTGCAAGTGGCGCTGTTTGAGTATTTTTTTATAAAGGTTGTAGGATTGTTTTACATAAGGAAGTGAATACATGAAAACACGGTTTCGGTATTTTGATTTTGCGTTGTTTTTGTCAGTGCTCTTACTCGTCGGGATCAGTTCGATCATGATTTACAGTGCGAGCGTTTGGAATCGTGGGGACTATGCGAATAGCAGCTTGTTCTATCGCCAGCTCGTCTACGTAGGAATTGGGATCTTTGTCTACTTGATCGCGACGCTGTTCCGCTATGAGATGTTTCGGAAGAAAGGCATTCGTCTCAGTCTCTATGCGGTCTCTGTCATCTTGCTATTTGTCACATGGGCGATGCCGCCATTGAATGGGGCACGAGCTTGGCTCATCATCGGCGGATTTACCATTCAGCCTGTCGAGATTGCAAAGTTCGTTCTCATCATACTGCTTGCGAATTATTACCATGAGCTATGGAATAATGAGTTGAAAGGACTACCAGGTCGTCTCGCTCGTGCTGCCATCGTGAAAAAAGGTTGGCGCGCTCAAATCGGAGCGTTCTTCTTAGTACCGGTTCTCTTTTACTTTTCGTTCTACGCCATCGCCATCAATGGGCAGCCGGATATGGGGGGATTATTCGTCCTCGGCTCAATCATGCTTCTCATGTGGTTCGGAGTCGGTGCGCCACTTCGAATCATGATTCCAGGGATTTTAGCCGGAATTGGTGTTGTGTTCTTATTGTTCACGACAATCTTTTCTGAGAATCAAAGGAGCCGGATTGAGGTCGTATTTAACCCGTTCATGGACCCGGAAGGATACGGTCATCAGTTGCTCATGTCGATTATTTCCATCGTACATGGTGGATTGACCGGTGTCGGACTTGGGAACAGTTTTCAAAAGTATGGGTATTTACCAGAACCTGAAACCGACTATATTATGTCGATCATTGCTGAAGAGTTAGGGTTCTTCGGTGTGCTGACGGTTTTGGTACTGCTCTTCTTCATCGCGTTTCGCGCGATTCATATTGCCAATCATGCGGATAGTCATTTTGCGATGTTCGTCTCGTTTGGGATTGCATCACAAATCATTATTCAAACAGCCATCAATATCGGCGCGATGTCTGGTTGGTTCCCGGGGACAGGGGTGACCTTGCCGCTGGTCAGTTATGGGGGAACGTCGCTGATCATGATGATGGGTGTTCTTGGGGTACTTAGTAGTATCTCGATGCGTAACCGTCATCGAGAAGCGACACGACGAGAAGAAATTCGGGTGAAGTCCGAAGAGAACGTTCAACGTTCATCGCTTCATGTGGTCAGGTAAGAAACATTTAAAATTTATTAACGGGGGGATTTCATTTGAAACCAATTAAAAAGTTACTTGTTGCAAACCGTGGGGAGATTGCCATTCGCGTATTTCGAGCGGCAACTGAGTTAGGCATTCGGACTGTAGCCGTCTATTCACAAGAAGATAGCGGTTCGTTACATCGCTTTAAAGCCGATGAAGCTTACTTGGTAGGACTCGATAAGAAGCCGATTGATGCGTATCTCGATATCGAAGGTGTCATTCGCATCGCCAAGGAGTCAGGCAGTGACGCGATTCACCCGGGATATGGTTTCCTTTCAGAAAACATTGACCTCGCACGACGTTGCCGTGAAGAGGGCATCATCTTTGTCGGTCCACACGAGTCGCACTTGCATGCGTTCGGGGACAAAGTTCGGGCACGTCAGAGTGCGATTGCTGCGGGGCTTCCTGTTATCCCAGGTTCAGATGGACCACTCACTTCGTACGCTGATGCTGAAGCATTTGCGAAGGAGCATGGATTCCCACTCATGGTCAAAGCATCGATGGGCGGCGGAGGGCGCGGAATGCGTGTCATCCGTACAGAAGCGGAAATGAAAGATCTCATCGAGCGCGCGAAATCGGAAGCGAAACAAGCATTTGGTTCTGATGAAGTGTACATAGAGAAATTAGTCGAGCGTCCGAAGCACATCGAGGTCCAAATTCTCGGAGATGAGCACGGTCACATCGTTCACTTGTTCGAGCGTGACTGTTCGGTCCAGCGCCGACATCAAAAAGTTGTCGAAGTGGCACCGTGTGTGACATTGTCTGAAGAATCACGTCAAGCGATTTGTGATGCGGCTGTCCAACTCATGCGTCACGTCGGATACGTCAACGCTGGTACGGTCGAATTTTTAGTGACAGAAGATGAATCATTCTACTTCATCGAAGTAAACCCACGCGTTCAAGTTGAGCATACGATCACAGAGATGGTCACAGGGTTTGATATCGTCCAAACGCAATTGATGATTGCGCAAGGGGAGTCACTGCATGGCGATATGATTCAAATGCCGAAGCAAGAGGACATTAAACTTCTTGGTTATGCGATTCAGTCACGTGTCACGTCAGAAGACCCAGGGAATAACTTCATGCCGGATACAGGGAAAATCATGGCATACCGTTCTCCAGGCGGCTTTGGTGTCCGCCTTGACGGTGGAAATGCGTACGTCGGTGCAGAAATTTCACCGTACTATGACTCGCTTCTCGTGAAACTGTCGACGCACGGTATGACATTCGAACAAGCCGCCTCGAAAATGGTCCGAAACTTGAACGAGTTCCGGATTCGTGGAATCAAGACGAACATCCCATTCTTGATTAACGTCATGAAGCATCCGAATTTCATCAATGGGGACTACAACACGTCATTCATCGATGAGACACCAGAACTGTTCGTCTTCCCGAAACGAAAAGACCGTGGGACGAAGTTGTTGAACTATATCGGTGATGTGACAGTGAACGGATTCCCGGGAGTCGGTTTGAAAGACAAACCAATCAGCCGCTCGGTACGTATCCCGCAAGACCTACCTGCAGAAGCAAAACCGGGAACAAAACAAATTTTGACGGAACTCGGTCCTGACGGGTTGGCTGACTGGATCAAACGTCAACCGGAACTGTTGTTGACGGATACGACAATGCGTGACGCGCACCAGTCATTGCTCGCGACGCGCATGCGGACGCAGGACATTCTCAACATCGCAGAGCCGACAAGTAAACTGATGCCAGAATTGTTCTCTGTCGAAGCATGGGGTGGGGCGACGTTCGATGTCGCATACCGTTTCTTGTCAGAAGACCCATGGGTACGTCTGATGAAGCTTCGTGAGAAGATGCCGAACGTCTTGATTCAAATGTTGCTTCGCGGTGCGAACGCGGTTGGATATAAAAACTATGCGGACAACGTCATTGAAAAGTTTGTGCATGAAGCGGCGTACGCAGGAGTCGACGTATTCCGAATCTTCGACAGTCTCAACAACTTAGAGTCGATTCAATTGGCAATCGATGCTACGTTACCGACAGGGAAAGTAGCGGAGGCGGCAATTTGTTATACAGGTGACTTGTATGACGGAAACCGTCCGAAATATCATCTTCCGTACTACATCGACCTTGCGAAGAAACTTGAGGCGAGTGGTGCGCATATTCTAGCCATTAAAGATATGGCCGGCTTATTGAAGCCGGAATCAGCCTATGCGCTCGTGTCAGCATTGAAAGATGCGGTCGACTTACCGATTCACTTGCATACACATGATGCTTCAGGTAACGGGATCTTCACATACGCACGTGCGACGGATGCCGGTGTCGATATCGTCGACGTTGCCGCAAGTTCGATGTCAGGGATGACGTCACAGCCTTCAGGCGGAAGTTTGGTATACGCGCTCAACCATCACGAACGTCAGCCGAAGATCGCTCCGAAACAATACGAAGTCATCAGTGATTATTGGCAAGACGTGCGCCATAACTATGAGCCGTTCGAAAGTGATATGCGCGCACCACATCCGTCTGTATACGAACATGAGATGCCAGGTGGTCAATATTCGAACCTACAGCAACAAGCGAAAGCGGTCGGGCTTGGAGACCGTTGGGGTGAAGTGAAGGCAATGTACGCCCGTGTCAACATGTTGTTCGGCGATATTGTCAAAGTCACGCCTTCTTCAAAGGTCGTCGGCGACATGGCACTCTTCATGGTGCAGCACAACTTAACAGAAGAGGATGTGATGACGCGTGGCCATCAACTGGACTTCCCAGACTCGGTCGTCGAGATGATGCGTGGCGAGTTAGGAACGCCTCCTGGTGGCTTCCCGAAAGATGTTCAACAAGTCATCTTAAAAGGGGAAGAGCCACTGAACGTCCGTCCTGGTAAATTGATTAAGCCATATGACTTTGAATCAGCGCGCCAAGAGCTGTTCGAGAAATTTGAACGACCGGTCACGGACTTTGAACTTCTCGCTCATGCTCTCTATCCGAAAGTGTACGAAGACTATGTCAAACATACGACAACGTACGGTGACGTATCCGTCCTCGACACGTTAACGTTCTTCTATGGTTTGAACGTCGGTGAGACGATTCAAGTCGAGATCGAGACAGGGAAGACATTGATCATCAAGCTCGTTCAAGTGAGCGCGGCAAACGAAGATGGCATTCGTCTCGTCTCTTATGAGATGAACGGCGTACCGCGTGAAATCGAGATTAAAGACGTGAACGTCAAATCAGCGACAACGAGCCGTCCGAAAGTGGACCGTTCGAACTCGAAACAAGTCGGCGCCTCAATGCCGGGCTCTGTTTTGAAAGTGTTGGTCGAACCAGGAAGTCGTGTACATCGTGGAGAGCAACTGCTCGTCACGGAAGCGATGAAGATGGAAACGACCATCCAGGCAGCGCAAGATGGCGAAATCAAAGCCATCCATATTAAAGAAGGCGACACAATACAAAGTGACGACTTGTTAATTGAATTTGTATAATCAAAAGAAGCATAGTTCGCTATGCTTCTTTTTTGTAGATGGGAGTGGGAATGATGAAACGAGTATGTTGGTTTCGATCGGATTTTAGATTGACCGATAATCATATGCTTCACCGTGCGCTGAAAGATATGGAAGAGGGGGACGACCTCGCCTTCGTCTTTTGGTTAAATCCGAAATACTGTGATCCGTTTGAAGTTCGTCATGATTATTTCTTCTCGACAATGCGAACGTTTATGGATGATTTGGAGACAAAAGGGTTGGGGCTTCGAGTACTAGTCGCGGAAACGGAGAAGGATTTCGTGGGACAGGTCGGGGAGATGGATGTGCTTTATTTCAATGCGGAGTATGTGGAACCGTTCAAACAGCGAGACGACCGTGTCATCGAGGCACTTGGTGAAGACGTGAAAGTCGTACGACTCCTTGACCGGCATCTGTTTCATCCCGATGCGTTCAATACGAAGAGTGGAGATCCGTATAAAGTGTTCACCCCGTTCAAAAAAGCGGCTTATGCCGAGCAACCGCCGAAACCGTACGATGTCGATATCGATCGTTTAACGGATTTCATCAGCTCGAAAAACGAGCAGCCGAGTGAACTGAAAGACTTGTTCAAACGCTGTGAGCGAGAGTGGAAAGGGCTAGGGGAGACCGAGGCGAAGAAGCGGTTGACGCGCTTCGTCAATGATCGGATGGTCGATTATGATGAAAAACGTGACATCCCGAGTATTGCCGGGACGAGCCGGTTATCCCCATACTTACGGACCGGTGTATTATCGATTCGTACGATTACCGAGCAGGTGCTGGCCGCCAGAAAATCTAAAGGACGTGACACGTACTACGACGAACTGTTGTGGCGCGAATTTTATTATATGGTGATGGCGAAGTTCAAAGGGTTGAAAGATCAACCGTTCAATGACAAATACAAATCGCTCAAATGGGAAGACAATGAGGAGCAGTTCGAAAAGTGGTGTAACGGGGAGACGGGTTATCCGATTGTCGATGCAGCGATGCGTCAATTGAATGAGACCGGATGGATGCACAACCGTCTACGCATGATTGTCGCATCTTTCTTAACGAAACACCTTCTTCTCGATTGGCGGAAAGGGGAACGGTATTTCGAGAGGAAGTTGATTGATTACGAGGCCTCTTCGAATATCGGGGGTTGGCAATGGGCCGCCTCGGTCGGAACGGACGCCGTTCCGTATTTCCGTATCTTCAATCCGACGACGCAATCTGAACGGTTCGACCCAGATGGGACGTTCATCCGGAAGTATGTGCCGGAGCTGAAACATGTGACAGACAAATCGATTCATTTTCCGGACCCGTCAGAGCGAGACAATTATGCGATGCCGCTCGTCGACCATAAAGAAGCTAGAGAGCGTGCCCTCGAACGATTTAACTAAATCAGGCGAGAATTCTTCCTCCTCTAAGCGTCTCGGGGTGTATCCTGGCGTAGGTGGGGGATGAATCGCCCGGTCCAAAACTCTTTTTCCCTGTGACAGATATGACGAACAGAAGTTCGCGATTCTGTCGGATTCTCCCTCCCCCTCCGCGGGTATCGGATGAGGAGGACACATCACGATCTTCTGGAGGGAGGAGGGATAGATATGCTGAAAGGCTACACATACAGGCTCCATCCGACGACGGCACAGGCCGAGTTCCTCATCAAGACGATCGGCTGCGCCCGGTTCATCTACAACAAGCTGCTCGAGGACCGCATCGCCATCCGCGAGGAGGCGAAGGCGGGGAGCGGAACGAGACGGAAACCGGCGACACCCGCCTCCTATAAGCCCCTGTTCCCGTTCCTCGCCGAGGCGGACAGCCTCGCGCTCGCGAACGCGAAGCTGAACCTCGACACCGCGTTCGCGAAGTTCTTCGCCGGGACGGGCGGCTTCCCGGTGTTCAAATCGAGACGGCGGTCGCGCGCCTCCTACACGACGAACAACCAGCACGGCACGATCCGCATCGAGGCGGGCAAGGTCCGTCTGCCGAAGGTCGGGTTCGTGCGCTTCACCCAACATCGCCCGTTCGAGGGCGTCATCCGATCGGCGACGGTCTCGATGACCAAGACGGGCAAGTTCTTCATCTCCATCCTCGTCAAACAGGACGATGCACCATGGATCCCAGCCGAGAACAAGGTCGGGATCGATCTCGGTTTGGAACATTTCGCCGTCATGACGAACGATGCGATGGTATCGGAGAAAATCGAAAACCCACGTTTCCTTCGTAAATCCGAAGCGAAGGTCAAGAAAGCGCAGCGCGCTTTGTCACGAAAGAAGATCGGGAGCAAGAATCGTGAAAAAGCCAAATTACTTGTGGCCAAGAAACATGAAAAGATTGCCAACCAACGCAAGGACTTCCTTCACAAGCTGTCGAGACGGATCGTTGACGAGAACCAAGTCATCGTCGTGGAGACATTGAAATCGAGCAACATAATGAAGAACCGACGCTTAGCCAAATCGGTTGGCGATGTCAGCTGGTACGAGTTCGTCCGTCAACTCGAATACAAATCAAACTTCTACGGACGGACACTCATCAAGGCAGACCCTTGGTGCGCATCCACTCAAATCTGCTCCACTTGCGGAGTAAAGGGCGAGAAGAAGGCGATGGATGTCCGGGAATGGACGTGTGCCTGTGGCGCGCATCATGACCGTGACATCAACGCGAGCATCAACCTATTGAGGCTGGCCGACTGACAATCCTTCAGGGCAGGGACTGCCCGACGAGCTTGGTAAACAACCGTGGCTAGTAAGAGCACGTTCTTCCCAAGAAGCTCCCCCTTCAATTTGCGAAGCAAATAAGTGGCGAGTAGTTCACAGAAATGTAAACAAAAAAGCGCCGCGGCGCTTTTTTTACTTACCCATTCATGTCTTTCAATTGTGAATCACTTTGTCGGTCCGTCGAACGGTAAGCGTGGTAAGACAAGTAAGATAGAATGCCAAAGTAGCAAGTGATCAAGAATGCATGGAGGAGCGGCACATATGTGGCATGCCCGCCGAGTACAATCCATGCGCCAGTTCCTACCTGAAGGAGGATGAAGAAGAGAGATGCCATCATACCTCGTTGGATGATCTTGTTCATCTCTTTTCGAGCGAGATAAAGAACATATAGCGTGTACAAGACGAGTAGTCCTGCCATCACACGGTGACCCATTTGAACATACGATTCAAACGTCCACACTTCTTGTTCACAAATCGGCCAACCGACACAAGCGTATGTAGCACCGAGGTGACGGACATAGGCTCCTGTGTAAACGACGATCATCGTGTAAATCGAAAGGCCGTAAAGGTGGGCTCTCAACCGTCTCGATACGACTTTATGTTCCCGGTCACCCTCGAATAACAGAATCGTCAAAATGAGTAGCGATGCGAACGAAACGAGAGAAATCCCGAAATGAAGGGCCAAGATGGCATCTGATTGTTGCCAAACGACTGCCCCCGCTCCAATGATCGATTGGATGAGCATAAAGATAAATGCGAGAAAAGCAAAGATTTTCACATCGACACGATGTTTGACCGCGATGAACGTCCAAATCGCGAGTGCGATGATGAGAAGACCTTCAAAGCCAGAGACGACTCGGTGACTGTACTCAATCATCGTTTCAACACTTGGGTTAGTTGGAATCAATTTTCCGTGACAGAGTGGCCAGTCTGTCCCACAACCATCCCCTGAGTCTGTCTTCGTCACGGTTCCACCCATGATGAGGACAAGCATCATTCCGAGGGTGACAAACCCTGAGAAAAACGCGAGTTTTTTATGCATGCAATACCACCTGCTTCTAATCAAAATCCGTTAAAAATGTACCTTGTTTATTTATATTTTTTTCGCCATACTTATTATACGGCTTTCCGTTCAAAAAACGAAATGGAAAAGCTTGCAATCGTTATCAAAAACGTTATTCTAATATTAGTAAGGCACATAAGGTGTGACAAATATCACACTATTGACACAAAAAACTCGCTATTTTACAAGCATAAAGGGCGTATTTTATAAAAAAATATGGTATCTTTGTAGAGAGTTAAGTGTATTTTGTTCATATTGTGTTTTTTCTGTGAAGAGAATGCGAGGATTTCGTGATTATGTGGGGGGGTCAGTATGACAAAAGTCAACCCAGGAATGACTGTAGATGTAGAATATACAGAGTCAACGTCATTCCGAGATTACGTCGCCTTAGCGAAAATGGGAATCGTTCGCGCCAACTTGATGTTGGTGTTTGCAGGTTTCTTCGTGGCAGCGACGTATCAGAGCGATACGCCAGTCCTTTATTTGTTTGAAGTTTGGCCACAGCTCTTATTAACGATGTTAGGAAGCGCACTCGTGATTTCGGGGAGTTGTTACCTAAACAACTTTGTGGACCGAGATATCGATTACTTAATGGATCGTACGGACAATCGACCGAGTGTAAACGGCAAGATTTCAGGGGAGAAGATTTTACTCCTCGGATTGACACAACTTGCGTTAGGAACTCTGTTATTGCTCCTTGTATCGTACGTCGCCGCTGTATTCGGTTTAATCGGGGCATTTTTTTATGTCGTGATTTATACGATGTGGCTGAAGCGTACGAGTACGCTCAATACGGTCGTCGGTAGTATTTCGGGAGCCGTTCCACCGCTCATCGGTTGGGCAGCACTTGACCCGGCACTTCATATCGATGCGTGGCTCATGTTTCTTGTCATGTTCTTATGGCAACCACCTCACTTCCTAGCGCTCGCTATGCGACGCACGGAAGAGTATCGAGCGGCAGGCATTCCGATGCTTCCGGTCGTGAACGGATTTGCCATCACAAAACGGCAAATCATCTGGTGGATTGCGACGCTGATTCCGGCATCGCTCTTATTTATGCACTATGGTCTTGTTTACTTGACAGTCGCAGCCGGTTTAGGGGGCTACTGGTTGTATCTCGGATTGAAAGGATTCAATGCTGAGGACGAAATTAAGTGGGCAAACAAAATGTTCTTCTATTCATTAATTTATTTAGTTGTGTGGATTATCGCGCTGATTTTGACAGCACTCTGATGATTGCACTCACTATATAGAAAACCATTACACATCATTTTGGGAGAAAGTGGGGATTGTTGTGAAATCATTTAAGAAGCTTCTGTTTGGCATCGTCCCGATGATGATGTTCGCAGTCCTGTTGTCAGGTTGCGGTCAAGAGGGATTGTCTGCATTGAAGCCGATGGGAGAAGGCGCTGAGCTTCAGCTCCGCATCATTCTCATCAGTTTGGCGATCATGCTCTTCGTACTCATCATCGTATCGGTCATTTACGTGTACGTGCTCATGAAGTTCCGTCGGAAAGATGAATCGATTCCGAAGCAAGTTGAAGGTAGCAGTACACTTGAGATGATTTGGACAGTCGTTCCGATTATCCTTCTCATCATTCTCGCTGTTCCGACAATCACAACGACTGTCGAACTCGCGAAAGCGAAAGAAGCGAAAAAAGAAGAAGAAATCAACGTTACAGCAAACTTGTACTGGTGGGAATTTGAATATCCAGAAGCAGGTGTTGTGACAGGTCAAGAACTCGTCATCCCAGTTGGAAAACGAGTCGGCATCAACTTGACATCAAAAGATGTCATTCACTCATTCTGGGTACCAGCTTTATCTGGTAAAACAGATACGAACCCAGGACTTGATAACGAAATGTGGTTACATGCAAATGAACCAGGTACTTATTACGGGAAATGTGCAGAGCTTTGCGGTCCGTCACATGCCCTTATGGACTTTAAAGTCATCGCGCTCGAGCAAGAAGAATATGATCAATGGCTCGCTGACATGAAAGCCAAGCAAGACGAGAACGGTGAGAAACTCGTCGCAGACAACACGAACTTGACGACAGGTGAAGAAGTGTATGTTCAAAGCTGCTTGAGTTGTCACGGCGGCGGTAAAGTTGCACCAAGTTTAACGAACTTCGGCGATCGCGAATGGCTCGCAGGTTACCTCGAAAACAACGAGGACAACTTGAAAGAGTGGATTCGTAACCCGCAAGATAAGAAACAAGGGGCTCTCATGCCAGGTTTCAATGAAGGTCAAATCAGCAACGAAGAATTAGACGCACTCGTTGACTTCTTGTATGAGCAGAAGATTGACTAACGGGAAAAGGGGGATTTCACGTGGCACAGACCACTGCAATGCAGCAATCGCGTAAATACAATGGCATCATGGATTGGATTACGACGGTTGACCACAAAAAAATCGGTATTTTGTATTTGTTCTCAGGAATCTTCTTCCTCCTTCTCGGTGGAATTGAAGCATTACTGATTCGTTGGCAACTTGTTAAACCAATGAACGATTTCGTCAGCGGTGAAACGTTTAACCAATTAATTACGATGCACGGGACGACAATGATCTTCCTAGCGGCGATGCCGATGCTATTCGGTTTCATGAACGCCGTCGTACCACTTCAAATCGGGGCACGCGACGTTGCGTTCCCATTCATTAACTCATTAGGTTTTTGGTTGTTCTTCTTCGGTGGAGTCATGCTTAACTTGAGCTGGTTCTTCGGAGCAGCACCGAACGCAGGGTGGACAGCTTACGCTCCACTTTCGACTCAACCGGAAGCAACAGGGGTAGACTTCTACGCCCTCGGTCTTCAGATTTCAGGTTTCGGTTCATTGATGGCCGGGATTAACTTCCTCGTCACAATCTTGAACATGCGTGCGCCAGGTATGAAGCTCATGCGCATGCCGCTCTTCACATGGACGACTTTCGTTGCATCGGCATTGATCGTCTTCGCATTCCCGCCACTTACGGTCGGATTGTTCATGTTGATGTTTGAGCGACTCTTTGGAGCCGCATACTTCGACCCAGCACTCGGTGGGAACGTTGTCATCTGGGAACACCTTTTCTGGATCTTCGGTCACCCGGAAGTATACATTTTGATCTTACCGGCATTCGGTATTTTCTCGGAAATCATTCCAACATTTGCGCGTAAACGCCTCTTCGGTTACACGACGATGGTCTTCGCGACAATGCTCATCGGTTTCCTTGGATTCATGGTTTGGGTTCACCACATGTTCACAGTCGGTCTTGGTCCAGTTGCGAACTCAATCTTCGCTGTTGCGACGATGGCGATTGCTGTACCGACCGGTGTTAAAATCTTTAACTGGCTCTTCACACTGTGGGGCGGTCAAATTAAATTTAACGTGGCGATGCTTTACTCAGTCGCGTTCATTCCTTCATTCCTCGTTGGTGGGATGACAGGGGTTATGCTTTCAGTCGCACCGGCTGACTATCAGTACCACGACAGCTACTTCGTTGTCGCTCACTTCCACTACGTAATCGTAGGTGGGGTTGTATACGGTCTCTTCGCAGGTCTTTACTACTGGTTCCCACTCATGTTCGGAAAAGCCCTTTCTGAAAAGCTTGGATACTGGCAGTTCTGGTTGTTCTTTATCGGTTTCCACTTGACGTTCTTCCCGCAACATTTCCTCGGATTGTTCGGTATGCCACGTCGAGTCTTCACATATCTCGGTGGTCAAGGTTGGGATACGCTTAACATGCTCTCGACAGCTGGAGCATTCTTCATGGGTGTATCAACGATTGTCTTGCTCATCGCTGTCGTGAAAGCCTTCTTGTCAAAAGAACGCGTCAAACCAGACCACTGGGAAGACGGACGTACGCTTGAGTGGACACTTCCTGTTCCAACTCCAGAGTACAACTTTGCACAAACGCCACTCGTTAAAGGACTTGATACGTTCTGGCTCGAGAAAATGGCAGGCAACAAACGTGTGTCAGTCGCTGAAGAAGTTTCGGACATCCACATGCCGAACAACTCGCTCATTCCGTTCTTCATGTCACTCGGCCTCTTTATCGCAGGACTCGGTGCCATCTTCCAGATGGATAACACAGTCGTCGGTTGGTCATTGATCGGATTTGGATTAGCGATGACGTTCGTCTCGATGTTCCTACGTTCTTGGATTGACGATCACGGCTACTACATTCCGAAGTCACAAGTCGAAGCAGACTTGAAAGCGATTCGTGAGAAAGGAGAACAATAAATGGCACATGCAGTAGAAAAACACCCAGTGACCGGTATCCCGGCCAATCCAGAGAAAGCAACACTGGAAGGGAAAAATAAATATGTGGCCTTCTGGTTCTTCCTTGGTGGAGAGACCGTCCTCTTCGCCTCGCTCTTTGGAACGTACGTTGGTCTCTTGAACTCTGGTGCGCCAGAGGAGTTACGCTCGTATAACATTTTTGAAATGGAGCTCGTCTTCATCATGACGATGCTCCTCCTCACAAGTTCACTGACAAGTGTCCTTGCGATGATGAACATGAAAGCAAACAACCCAGGGCGTATGAAGCTTTGGTTGATTGTGACGCTCCTTCTTGGTGCAGGATTCCTCGGTGCTGAGATTTACGAGTTCATTCACTACTACCACATCGGTCACACGTTCACGTCGAGCGCATTCGGTTCAGCCTTCTACACGTTGGTCGGCTTCCACGGCGCACACGTTACGTTCGGTCTTCTTTGGATCACGACACTCTTGATTCGTAACTGGAACCGTCCAATCGATGTGTACAACGCACCGAAGTTTTATGTATCAAGTCTATACTGGCACTTCATCGATGTTGTTTGGGTCTTCATCTTC
This sequence comes from Exiguobacterium sp. s129, assembly GCF_018617585.1. Taxonomy (GTDB): domain Bacteria; phylum Bacillota; class Bacilli; order Exiguobacteriales; family Exiguobacteriaceae; genus Exiguobacterium; species Exiguobacterium aestuarii_A. The sequence continues at coordinate 265,797 of NZ_JACSKL010000003.1, read as the reverse complement.
TCAATCGTCTACCTCTTAGGGATGGTGAACTAATATGGAAAAACGAGCAATGAACGAATCACACAAACAATTAGAACTTGAAGTAAAAGCAGAATCGAAACGCGAGTATCAACTTCAGTTGATCAGCTTCGCCATGATGATTTTACTCACGTTCGTGGCATTCGGTGCCGTCTATGCGGAACTGATGCCAGTCTGGGCAGCTGGTGGTTTCTTAATCATCTTGGCAGTCATCCAAGTCTTCCTTCAGTTGTATATTTTCATGCATATGAATAACCGTGGGAACACATGGATCGTCGGCATGATGTGGTTAGGCATCTTCGTCGCCATCATCACGGTCGCTGCACTACGCTTACTCATTTGGTAATTGTGACAAAGGATTGAACATCTGTGGAAACACGGATGATTCGGTCCTTTTTCCTTTACTTCAAAAATGAATGAATAGTAATCTTGAAGTGAACGGTTTCAAAGGTTAGGGAGAGAAAGAAAAGGGGTGAACGGATGCTCTGGAATACGTCGGAGCTGCTCAATCAATTTGATTGGCTCACGTTATGGAGTCCGCTGTTCGGATTGCTCATGGTCGGGATTTATGTGTTATACGCCGTCGTGACAGAGAGAATGGCGAAGCGAGGATATGCCTCGACCACGTTATTACAAAAGTTTAGTATGTTGTTTGCGATTGTCTTGTATTATATCGGTTTCGGAAGTCCAATTGATGTGTTGGCACATATCATTTTATCGGTGCATATGTTCCAAATGGTGCTCGTCTATATTTTGGCACCGGCACTCGTCGTTTATGGTCTACCGTACTGGGTGTTTGAAAAAGTACTTAGCTTCAAATTCATTGGGCCAACGTTTAAGTTTTTAACAAAACCACTCATCGCGCTCATTTTATTCAACGCATTGTTCTCGATTTATCACATGCCGGTCGTATTTGACTATGTCTTGACGAACTATGGCGTACACCGCATCTTCCACGGTGCATTAGTCGTCTTTAGTTTGACGATGTGGTACCCGGTCATCGTTCCGCTAGTGACGGACGAAGAGGAAGGTATGTCCGACTTAAAACGAATGGTGTATATCATCGCCAACGGAGTGTTGTTAACACCAGCCTGTGCGCTCATCATCTTCAGTCAAACGACGCTATATAACGCGTATACGGACCCGGAGACGTTCGCTAGGGTACTTGGATACTGTCTACCGAATGGGGACGTGTCGGGGATTAACTTAGAGGCGCTCATGGGAGCGACGAACAGTGCACTCGAAGATCAACGGTTCGGTGGCGTCTTGATGAAACTTGGTCAAGAGATCGTCTACGGCTTCTTCTTCGGCTGGACGTTCTTTGGTTGGGTACGCCGTACGAAATCGCTTGCGCTCGATGAAGGCATGTCTTTCACTCCGCAAGAAACAAATGAGAAAAATTAAACAGAACAAAAGGGGAAACATTGATGAACTATCTTGCCTTAATTAGTGTGTCATTCATCGTCATCAGTGCGATTCTTGTCGCCATCGGATGGGTGATTATCGCAAAAGACCGTAGCAACATCGAAAAACATAAGAAAGTGATGACGGCGGCCGCGATTGCAGCGACGACGTTCTTTATCCTTTACGTCTCACGCACGATTTTTGTCGGGAATACGGCATTCGGCGGACCGGATTCTGTCAAACCGTTCTATCTCGGCTTTATGATCTTCCATATCCTACTCGCGACTACAGGTGGTGTCCTTGGATTGATCACCTTGTATCTCGGTTATAAAAACAAGATTGAGAAACACCGTAAAATCGGACCGAAAGCATCAGTGATTTGGTTCTTCACAGCGATTACAGGTGTGACGGTTTATATCCTTCTCTATGTGGCTTATGACCCGGGTGAAACGACGAACGTATTCCGCGCAATAATCGGAGGATGATCCATAGAGAGGGAGAGTTGTATGAAACGGAATAGCTATATGACGGTCGGTTTGACCGTCCTAACGCTCGTTGTCATCGGAGTAGCCGTGTATTTTATATTCTTTAACGAAGATGACTTGCCGGTCATCCAAGAGCCAACCCCGTTCACATTGACGAACGCATTAAATGATGAGACATACAATTCCGATAATGGAAAAGTAAAAATTGTCACATTCTTTTATACGAACTGCCCTGATATTTGTCCGCTCACGCTACGTGATTTTATGAAGCTTGAGAAAGAGTTGAAGGCAGAGAATCTATACGGTTCAGACGTAGAGCTCGTCGCTATCACGGTCGACCCGAAAGTGGACACGGTCCCTGTACTCAAAAACTACGGGGAAGCGTTCCAGGCGGAGCCAAACGGATGGAAGATGTTGACGGGTGACCAGGTCGACATTGACCGAATCACACGACAGCTGCAATTTTATTATTCGAAGGCGAACAGCGGGCTTGTGACGCATGCGACGACGATGTACGTCATCGACCGTCATCATGATGTTCGTGCCGTCGCTCAGATGGCGACAGCAGGGGATGAACCCGTTGATATCGAATCTATCATGGAGGACGTTAAAGTACTCGCGAATGAAAAGGAGTGATCACCATGAACGATACGATGGCTGTGATTGGGAATGACTATTCATACGGAGACGTGACGATCGCGGAACGGGCGATTGAGGATTTGATCGCATGTAGCGCCATTGAGTTCGGCTTAAAAGAAGTGAAAGTCGTGTCTCGATCGAAAGACCATTATGATTATCAAATCATTGCATCTTTACCACTCGTCGAGGCGGAGCGCTTGTATCGCTACGTTCGAGACCAATTTGATTTATTGCTCGGTCAGGTCGATGTGACGCTGACCATCATTGCGACCAATTAATATAAGCCCACAGAAGCGGATTTGCTTCTGTGGGCTTTGTTTTATAATCGTATTTTTTAGTGAGCTTGATAAAGGATTAATATCCTATTTTTTTGTGGATCATGAAAAAGTTCTGCGAAGAAGCAATATCCATTTTCAAAGTCATCTAAATCTGCTTCATTGGAAAGTACGATGTGTGTCCTGAATGACTCGTTCCATTGGGGTCGGATATTGCTGATTGCTTGAGGCTCTAATAAATCTCTATCTTTCATTTGATAAGTTTAGATATAAAGAGTCTGGATTGATTCAGAAAAAATCATTTGTTCCAATTCATGAATTGAATCAGGAAGATGAATCATTTTTAACTGGATGCGTGATGCTCCGATGCATAACCGGTTACTCTCTTTTTCAAGATAGATTGAATTCTTCAAGGCTGTGAACCTCCGATATAGCCCAAAAAGAAACCCCTTTGCTTATGCAAGGGGTTTGACTTCTAGTGTTTCTGCGAGTGCCTTCAGGCGACGTTCGCAGTCGCGGACGATTTCTTCTGGGAAGACTTCATCGTATTCAACACCGTGTGGATAATAATGCTTCCCTAAAATCGGTGTAAGCATTTTAACAACAGCGTGACGATCTTCGATTTGACCTTCAATAGCGTATACAGGTAAGCGAAGATAGAATGTTTCGCCAGTCGATTGTTTCTCATATTTCATATCATACGTGGCACGCTCATAATCCCAAGCACCTTCACGGATGAAATGATGATGATCCATGATCGTCTCGAGCAAACCAAAACGGATTTCTTTTCCCTCGATGTGGAACTGCTCAAATTTCATCATAATCCCCCTTTTCGAATAAACCTCATATGTCATCATACCATATTCAAAAACGTTCTTGGAATAACGTGTGTTCAAATTGTGAAAAAAAGATGAACGATTGATCAGCTTAATGTAGATAAATATTCTTCGATTTTTTGAGGGAGTTTTACCCCGAGTGGGAGCAGACCTTCCGAACCGAAAAAGACGTTGAATTCCAAAATATAGAATCCTTCTTCCGTCACGATAACGTCAAACGCTGCGTGGTTGATGTGCAACGTATTCGCAATCGATTGAACTTCTTTGACGACGTCTTCAGGAATGTCTTCGTACGAGAAGTTAGCTCCTTGGGCGACGTTATTCAAAAACGCCTCACTGACGCGCCAATACGCACCGACGACTTCTTCACCAATAATGATGACTCGTAAATCACGATCATTTGGGATGAACTCTTGGACATAGAACGTATCATGGTTCTCGACATACTCTAACCAGTCTTGGTCGTTCTTAATCAACCATACCCCTTGTCCCATCGAGGATTTGGCTTTTTTGGCAACGAACGGATAGTGGAACTCTTCCAACACGCGTTCAATCGTGTATGGATTTTTTCCGTAAATGAGCGTCTTCGGAATACGGTGAGGGTACGTCGCTTTAAAGGCACGTGTCATCTCGATTTTGTCGTGCCCGAGATGATATGTCGCCGGAGATGGGAAAATGGCTTTGTTCATTCCGTAAATGATGGAGTTGATCATCCAGTACTCGGGGAACAAAACGAGGTCAGCTTCGCGTACTTTATCGAGTTGATCATAATAATATTCAGGCTTCGCATAATCCGTTTTGATTCCGGCTGATCGAATCATATTAAAAGAAACTTTTTTCATATACAGACGCACTGGGTACGTCTATTCACTTCCTTTCTACATTGAACGCCTTGCGGTCAACTTCAATTATAGTGTGGATTGCTTACATAGGGAAACAATTGTGGTAAAATCATGGCAGAAAGGGTGAGGGGTATGATAATCACTGAACAGACGATTGCCCTGCTCGATCAAACTGAAGAATTGACCGATTTGATTGAAGCAAGCGAATCGTTTCAAACATATATTCAAACGAAAGCGACACGTCTCGCATCACAAGAAGCGAAGGAAATCGAGCGCGAGTTCCTAAAGATGAAAGAGGACTATGAGTACGTCCAGCGGTTCGGGAAGCACCATCCGGACCACGACCGCATCAAAAAAGAGATGCATCTCATCAAACGTCGTCTTGACGTTCAGCCGGAAATTGCTGCGTTCAAAAAAGCAGAACGAAGCTTGGATAAGTTGTTAGGGGAAGTGAGTGAACTATTAGCTCATTCAGTCTCTCCTAAAATCAAGGTCCCGACTGGTAATCCATTCTTTGACGAAGGTGGATGTTCCGGTGGTGGCAGTTGCGGAGGAGGCGGAAGTTGTGGATGCGCCGTCTAAGTTGAATGAACGGATCGGTTTCGTCGTATACGTGAATTCCTTGAAACAAGTGAAAGCGTTAAGACGTTATGCGAATCTGTACTTTGTCTCAAAACGAGAGAAGTATGCGTTTCTTTATACAGACCTCGAAGGTCATGAAGCTGTACTCGAACAAGTAAAGGCATTGCCGTTCGTGGAAGCGGTCGTTCGGAGCGAGCGTCCATTCATTTCCGAAACGTACGAGACAAAATCGAAATAAACAAAAAGATGAAGGTGGCATCACCTTCATCTTTTCTGCTGGAGGGAAAGACATGCGTGTCATATCTGGAGAACGAAAAGGGACCCGTTTAAAGGCGGTCCCAGGAACGGCTACGCGGCCGACAACAGATAAAGTAAAGGAATCGTTATTCAACATCATTGGACCCTATTTTTCTGGTGGGAAAGCGTTAGACCTCTATGCGGGCAGTGGTGGACTTGGCATCGAGGCGTTGTCAAGAGGGTGTGACGAAGCGGTGTTTGTCGACCGTCAACCGAAAGCCGTGCAAACGATTCAAGAAAACTTGCGGGCGACCCACTACGAAAAGAAGGCGAACGTGTATCGTCAAGACGCCAAGGCGGTGCTCGAACAGCTTCGCGCACAGAAGGAACAGTTCAAGCTGATCTTTATGGATCCCCCGTATCATGCGGAAGAGCACGAGGCTTTCTTAAGATTGATTGATGAAGCTGACATGTTGATCGATGTTGGCGTCATCGTCTGTGAACACGGGAGCGACGTGACATTACCGGAACGTATCGGACGACTTGAACGAATTAAAGAACAGCGATACTCAGAGGTGATCACCATCAGCTTTTATGAGTATGCATCGATTGAGGAGTGAAACAAATGAAGCGGATTGCGATTTGCCCGGGGAGCTTTGACCCGATCACTAATGGACATTTAGACATTATCGAACGAGCGGCGGCGATCTTTGACGAAGTCATTGTCGCCGTCCTTGAAAATTCCAGCAAGGCCCCACTATTTGATGTGGAAGAACGATTAGCACTCATCCGAGAGGTGACGACACATCTTCCGAACGTGTCGGCTGACGCGTTCGGTGGACTTCTCGTCGAGTATGCTGCAGAGCGAGAAGCGGCAACGATTGTGCGTGGATTACGGGCCGTATCTGATTTTGAATACGAACTTCAAATCGCATCAATCAATAAGAAATTGAATGAGAACGTGGAAACATTGTTTATGATGACGAACAGTCAGTACTCATTCCTTAGCTCATCTATCGTGAAAGAAGTAGCGAAATATGGCGCATCAGTCAGTGAACTCGTCCCAGAGCAAGTCGAAGTCGCGTTACGTAAAAAGTATCAAGTGAGTTCGGGACAATGAAATCACTAAAAATCGGGCTTGGTCTGCTCGTCACTGTTCTTCTATTTCTCTTCGTTCCGCTCCCTTATTACATTTCATCACCTGGTGCGGCGACGTCGATTGAAGAGTTCCTGACCGTCGAAGGTGGCGAAAAGGATGAAGGGGAACTGATGATGGTGACCATCTCGCAACGGAGAGCGACACCGTTTTGGTTAGTGGAGAGTTGGGTCACACCGTTCACAGAAGCCAATTTAACTAGTCGTTATTTATACGATGGAGAAAGCGAGGCGGACTACGACAGACGTCAACAACTTTTGATGGACTCCTCTCAACAAGCGGCAATCCAATATGCTTATGAGCTCGCTGACGAAGAAGTAGAGGTCGATTTTGAAGGAATTTACGTCTCTGCGCCGATTCCGGGCTCTCTCGCCGCCAACGTCTTAAAGCCGGGCGATGTCATTACGGCAATCGACGGCATGTCATTTGCGACACGTATGGACTTTTTAAATCGGGTGATGGAATCGGATGCTGGTGATGAAGTCGAGTTGACGATTGAGCGAGATGGGGAGGAACGTGTCGTGCAGACGCTCATTCAACCGATTGACCAAAGTGGTGACCGCGTCGGGATAGGTATATATGAGCCACTCCCTGTCCAGGAAATCACAGCAGACCCTAAAGTCGATGTCGCTTTGACGAATGTCGGGGGACCGTCCGCAGGATTGATGTTCACGTTAGAAATTTATGACCAGCTGACGCCGGGAGATTTGGCGAACGGAAAGCGGATCGCTGGCACGGGAACCGTCGATGAAGAAGGAAATGTCGGACCAATCGGAGGCGCGTGGCAAAAGATTGTCGCAGCGGAAGAGGAAGGGGCAGAAGTCTTTTTCGTCCCGGCCGGTTCCAATTATGAGGAAGCGCTTGAATCGCGCGACCGTCTCGACAGTGACATAGAAGTCGTCCCTGTTAAGACGGTCGAAGATGCAATCCGTTATTTAGAAGAGATGAACTGAGGTCGCTGGCGGTGTTCAATCAATGTGTCGTTATGAAGCGGCAGTCGATACGCCTCAGTGACACGAGCTTCAAAATCGAGCCGTTCATCGTACTTACCGATGAGCGGCAATTCTTGTTTCACATCCCGTAATGCCACACGACCGATGTCATTAAACGCGAGCGGTCTCACGTAGGGGACATCATCAAAACGAGTCGGTGCTTCTTCTTTTAACCAGTGCAGAAGAATGGACACGAACGCTCGTTGAATCGATGTGCGTGTATAGCGACGTGTCGAAACGGATGTGAGGGCATGTTCAAACGATGTTTCGAATCCGGCTCGTTTAAGGCGAGGTGCGAGGGACGTGTCAATGCCGACGAGCTCGCTCAACGTATGGAGCGGCAACGTGCGGAGTTTGTATTGTAAGACGGGCCAAAACAGTTCCCAATGCGTCATTGATTGCGACTGGAACATCGCTTCTGTCGATGCCGGAACGGCACGAACTTCACCCGTTTCTAGGTAATGGGCCCGGATGCCGGTGGCCGACATGACGTCTGTGAGTGAGGTGTCGTGATAATCTGCCCCGAGACGCTTCACCGTATGTAACTGAATCGTCTTTGCTGCTTTGGCGTAATGATACGCCAAAATATTGTTAGGGCGTGTCAAATCAAACGACGGATAGACGGTACGGAAAGCCCGACTTGAAGCTTGCGCCGACGAATGACCCTCTTGTAGCGCTTGGTGGAGTGCCTCTTTATATAGAGGTGTCTCTTCGACATTTGACTGAGCTGCATGAAGAATGGCGTCGACATCTCCGCTTTCGCTTCCGAACGATAGCGTTTGGCATCGGAGTTGTTCGGCGATTGAGACGGCAGACATGGCGAAGCGATCCGCCCGTTGTACCCCATACTTGGTCGGTAGTTCGACGACGAGGTCGATTGCCCCGCTCTCGACGGCCGCTCTTGCCCGTTTCCACTTATCGAATGAGGCTGGTTCTCCTCGTTGAGTGAACTGGGCACTCATGATGGCAATCATGGCATCAGCCCCGGTTTCTTGACGTGCGGTTTGCGCTTGATAATAGTGTCCGTTGTGAAACGGATTGTACTCTGCGATAATGGCCGTCTTTTGCATGATTTACTCCTTTGCATTGTCGTATGGATTGGTGTAAGATGAGTAAGTACGCTTTGGCAAAGCGCCGTCGTCAACTGATTTTAGTGTAAAGAAAAAACATTGACAAAACAAGTTGGCCTATCTATAATTCATATTGTTGCAATTGAGGTGATTCGGATGAAATGGTCTATTGCACAGCTACTTAAGCTCCGAAACCAGGGTGACGGTTTTACGATCGATGAGATGGTAGAACTACCAGAGCTGACTCAGCTCCATCCGGATATCCGTTCGATTCGCCCGGTGCATGTGCACGGGGATGCATCGTTCACATCTAATCAAGTTACATTCAATCTGAAGATTCAAGGTGATCTGACGTTGCCAGATGCGCGAACGTTAGAAGACGTCACTTATGAATTTGATATTGAATCGCTCGAGCCTTTCTTTTTGGAGAATGGGCGTTATACGGAGCAATTCGATGACGTGAATTTGCCAGAAGGAAATACAATCAGTCTTGTACCGATTGTAAAAGAGCTCATCATGTTAGACGTCCCGATGCAAGTTTATGGGAACGAAACAGACAAAACTCAGGTTGAAGGGGAAGGCTGGACGCTCACTGACGAACAGCCGGATGCCCAACCAAAAATTGACCCGCGATTCGCGGGACTGGCCGACCTGTTCTCGAAAAAAGAGAACGAGGAAGGTTAACTTTTCAAGGAGGTGGACAACGATGGCAGTACCATTCCGTAGAACGTCGAAAACTCGCAAACGTCTTCGTCGTACTCACTTCAAACTCAACGTACCTGGTATGAACGAGTGCCCGAACTGTGGCGAAATGAAACTTTCACACCGTGTTTGCAAATCTTGCGGACATTACAACGGTAAAGAAGTAACAAGCAAATAATGCGAGAAGAAGTGATCTGATATCAGGTCACTTCTTTTTTTGTTTGTCATTTTTGGGTCATGGCGAAAAGATGTGGTAAACTTTTTGTGCGAAAATAGTTCTATTCAGGAGGAAAGCATGTATGAACTCCATCAAACGGATTGGCATCATCGGGAACGGGGCGGTCGGACTATTGATGGCATCCTTGCTCGCTGATGATTATGAGGTGACGGTATATGGACGAAGCGGATCACCTGAAAAGATTTTAATCACACGAACGGGTATGACGAATGGATCAGCATATGTATCGCTACAATCTAGTGCGACATTAGAAGAAACTGACCAAGATCTCTTTTTTGTCACGACGAAAGCCCATCAAGTCGAACAGGCTACGGCACGACTCTCTGGAGCGGTTCCTGTCTTCATTTGCTCGAACGGAATTGCCCATCTAGATTATGCGAAACAACGTGGATTTCATTTAGGTGTCGTCGAACACGGGGTGACGAAACAAGGAAACACCATCGAACATCGTGGACTCGGACGTATTCGAATCGGGAGTATGACAGGTCTCCTTCCGATCACACTTCAAGATAGTCCCCTTCAGGTCATCTGGGAAGAAGACATCGAACAAGTCGTGATCGAAAAACTCTTCGCGAATGCCATCATCAACCCCATCACAGCATTATGCCGTGTTCCGAATGGTGCGCTCGCAAACGCGCCATATCGTGAGATTGCGCATTCCATCTACGAAGAACTAACGCCGCTATTTTCAAAGCGTGTCTCGTATACTTATATCGAGTCGATCATCGAACGCACTGGCGAGAATCGTTCTTCCATGTTACGTGATCTTGAAGAAGGTCGACCGACAGAAGTGGATGCGATTCTAAAACCAGTGATTGAGAAAGCCGAACAAATGAAGATTTCACTTACAGTCATCCCATTGCTACATAAACTGATTATAGGAGCGAGCGCATCGTGCTAGTGTATATCGTTTCATTTCCACTCATCTTATGGTTTATGGTGTATATGATACTTAGAAAAATTATGCCGAAATCAATCAACTCATTCAAACTCGCCTGCGATGCCGGGGTCGTACTCTGGTTCTATGCATGCGGCGTTTTACTTGAGGCCATCTTCGGGACGGAAGTGTTTCTTCTATTGCTTGCGGCATGTTGCGCCATCTTTCCGATCAATGCGATCTGGCAGCGGATTCGTTATGAGGAAGTGTTGTTCACGAAGATGTTCGTCCACGGCTGGCGCTTGCTCTTTTTACTCCTAGTCCCGACGCATGCGATTTTGTTTGCGATCGGCGTGGCCCAAGAAATGATTCGTTGATTGATTGAAAGGAAGTTGTTATACGTGAAGGTAGAAGCATTTGATGCCCTATATGCACCCACATCCCCGATGATACAAATTGAAGAAGGGTACGGGCGCTGGCTCGATTATCGAGGCATGGATGAAGTCGAGAAGCGCGCAACGGAGATTGCAGGACGCTCATACGACCATCTCCATGAACTCGTCCACATTTTAAAACAGCAGCAACGGCAGTTCGGGGAACTATCGGAACGTCTATCAGCGAATCTCGATTTGCTCGAACAGCGTGAAGCATACGTCATGGTGACCGGGCAACAAGTCGGCGTGTACGGAGGTCCTCTATTCGCTGTATACAAATTGCTAGCGGTCATCAAACGAGCGAAAGAGGCGGAATCGAAGCTCGGCAAACCGGTCCTTCCGATTTTTTGGATGGCGACGGAAGATCATGACTTCGCGGAAATCAATCATGTCTTCACGACCCAGACGTTTTCAAGAACGTTAAAAAAAGATGCATTATCCACGCTTCCGCTAGCAGGAAAAGCATCTGTAGGGGAGCTTGAGTTCGACCGAGTGAAACTTGAGCTGGTACAAATGGCGCAGCGGATGTTGTTGAACGAGACGGAGACGCCCCATACATTACGTCTGTATCAGGAGCTGATTGAACTCATTCAAGAAAGTCATTCGTTCGCGCAGTTTTTCGGAGGGATGATGCGCCGTTTCGTAGGGAACGACTTTTTATTGTTTGACCCGCACGCGAGTGACGTCCGCGCACTTGAACGTCCGATGTTCCGTCGACTGATTGAACAACATGACGCATTCCAACAAGCGCTTGAACATGCCTTTGAAGACGGCATGCCATCCGTCGAGTTGAATAAAGAGGCAGCACATCTCTTTTACCATGACGGGACGCGTGAGTTGCTCACAAAAACCGACTCGGTGTACACGACAAAACGTGGACATCGATTCACGGAGACCGAATTGCTCAATGAGATCGAGGCACACCCGGAACGCTTTTCAAACAACGTCGTCTCTCGACCGCTCATGCAAGACTATTTATTTCCGACGCTCGGCTATGTCGCTGGTCCTGGGGAAATCGCTTACTGGCTACAACTCCGTCCGTTATTCCACGAGCTTGGATGGAAAATGCCGCTCCTATTACCTCGTCTCGGTGGGTTAATCGTCTCGAGTAACGATGAAAAGAAATTACGACAAGAAGGCGTCACACTTGAGGAATATATGAAGCAACCGCTACCTGATCATCCGTTTGATGATGAGGCGTTTGAAGCGAAGTTATATGCGTATCGGACACTCACGGAGGCGGTCAGCCAGGAAGCCCGCAGTCACGGCAGACGATTTGAGACGAAGTCGAGACACGTTCTCGAACGGTTGGCAGATGAGATGCGTGCCGAGGCGAAGCGTGACCAATATCGATTGAACGCGCGACGTATTCAGCTTTCGACTCGACTCTTCCCGATGAATGCACCTCAGGAGCGTATTTTATCGATGGTTCCAATGTTGAATCGTCATGGTCTCGACGTTTTTGAGCGGATGAAGCACGCTTATGAGCAATCGGAAGCGGAGCGATGTTTGTTCAAGGTATAACCTTTTTTTGAACAGCTCTTGACATTTGTCAGGAGCTTTTTTTTGTTGTTACCTTTTTGTTTCCTCTTTTCGCTAAAAACCTGTACGGACCTTGACATTTTTATGATAAAGTAAGTGTAATAAAACAGTTGAAATATGTAGGTTGAGAGGGTTTTTTGAATGTTTGAGCATGAAACGGTTTTAAAAATGGAGTCCATTGAGGGATTGAACATCAAACCAGATGGGGTATATGTGGACTGTACGTTAGGTGGAGCGGGTCATAGTGAAGAAATCGCAAAGCGTTTAACGACGGGACAACTATATGCGTTCGACCAAGATGACGTCGCACTCGCGCACGCGAAAGAGCGATTGGCTCCTTATGAAGGCCGTGTGACGTTTATAAAGAGCAACTTCGTTCACTTGAAAGAAGAGCTCGCCCAACATGGCGTGACGAAAGTGGACGGCGTACTATTCGACCTAGGCGTTTCATCGCCACAGCTTGATGAGGCAGAACGTGGATTCAGTTACAACTACGACGCGCCGCTCGATATGAGAATGGATCGCTCGCGAGAGTTTTCAGCTTATCATGTTGTGAATGAATGGTCGTTTGGAGAACTTGCTCGTATTTTCTTTACATACGGGGAGGAAAAGTTTTCAAAACAAATCGCACGAAAGATTGAGCAAGCCCGTGCCGATAAACCGATTGAGACGACGTTTGAGCTTGTCGACTTGATTAAAGAGGCGATTCCTGCACCAGCAAGACGCAAAGGCGGTCATCCAGCGAAACGAACGTTCCAAGCGATTCGAATCGCCGTCAATGACGAGTTGAACGTATTCGACCGTGCCGTTCAAGATGCGATTGATTTACTCGCAGTGAACGGACGCATCTGTGTCATTACGTTCCATTCGTTAGAAGATCGAATTTGTAAACAAGTGTTTAAAGAACGGAGCCAACACCCGCCGTTACCACCAGGATTGCCGGTCATTCCGAAAGAGTTCGAACCTGAACTCAAATTGATCACACGCAAACCAATCGTGGCGAGTGAAGGAGAACTCGAAGATAACCGTCGTTCACGCTCGGCAAAACTGAGAGTGGCCGAAAAACAAAAATAATCACTTTGTAGGAGGGATACCTGATGCCAGAAGCTGCCCGTAAGGCGTTGCAGCCTCAAGTTACACCGAATCGAAATCCGATTCCGCAAGAACGACCAATACCTGTTCCAAAACGACGCACGTTGACCTTGTTTGAATCGATCCTGTATCCAGTGATGATTGGTTCAGTGGTCATGTTCGGTGGCATCACGGTGTCAAAACACAACGAAGCGTATAACATTATGCGTGATACGGCAGCCGTCAACCAGCAGGTAAATGGGGTTGCAAAAGAAAACGAAGAACTAAAGTATGAAATCGCCCAACTAAGCTCGCCAGAACGAATTTACGCGATTGCCGAGAAACTCGGAATGAAATTCAATGAGAAGAACGTCAAGGTGATTGATTGATGAATTCTCTACAACAGAGTAAAAAAAGAGTGGCGTGGGTAGCGATTGTCTGCTTCACCCCGCTCTTTTTATTTTTTGTCGGATGGTTTCTTTACTTGTCTGTCACGCATACATATAAAGGCGAGAATATGTTGGCGTTCGCTGAAGAGCAACGATGGAAGGCAGTCAGTACGTTAGAAGCCGAACGAGGCGAAGTGTACGACCGTTTTGGTCAACCGATTGCCATCAACATTCCATCGTATCGACTTGTCGCCGTGTTAAAACTTGGCGGCGAACGGGTCGAAGGAAAAACGCTCATGCCAAACGAGTTCGAAGAAGCCGCAAAACAACTCGCTACCGTGCTTCCGATGACAGAGGCCGACATCTTGAAGCGACTTGAGCAAAATGTCGACCGTGGACAGATCGAGTTCGGTGTTCCGGGGCGTGATTTGACCGTTGAACAAAAAGAAGAGATCGAAGCGTTTGAACTTCCGGGTATCACGTTCGTCGAAGAACCGAAACGTTACTACCCGAATAAAGTATTCGCATCTTCGGTCATCGGCTATGCGCAAAAGATTGACCAAAACGGTCGGATTGAGCTCGTCGGTGAACTCGGGATCGAAAAATCGCTCAACGACATTTTAAGTGAGTCATATGGCTTGTACCGATTTGAGAAAGATTTGGCGGGGCGTGAACTCGTCTCGAGCGATGAACAATTAAAAATCGAGCCAGAAGACGGGGCTGATGTGCAACTGACGATTGATCATCGGATTCAACAGCTGCTCGAGACGAAGATGAATGAGTTATATGAGGAGTATGAACCGAAAAATGCGACGGCCATCATCATGGATCCGAAAACAGGGGAGATTATCGCCTTATCGGACCGTCCATCTTTCGACCCGAATACGCGTGAGATTTCCTCATACAATAACTTCTCGGTCTCGTCTCGCTTTGAGCCAGGGTCAACGATGAAAATTTTCACGTTGGCGGCTGCAATCAACGAGGGCGTATATAACCCAAATGAATTGTACAAGTCTGGTTCATACAAGTACGGCAAGACGGTATTCAATGATTACAACATTACCGGATGGGGTACCATTCCTATGGTAGAAGGCGTCTGGCACTCGTCGAACGTCGCGTTCTCGATTTTAGCGAACGAACGACTCGGTCTCAGTCGCTATGAAGATTACTTCAAAGCGTTCAAGTTCGATCAACGGACCGGAATTGATTTACCTGGTGAGGTAAACAGTCAATTCGACTTCGAGAGTCCGATGAACGTCTTGATCACAGCTTGGGGACAATCGACCGCGGTGACACCGATGCAAATCTTGCAGGCGACATCTGCGATTGCAACGGACGGCACGATAAAACAACCGCACGTCATTAAGAAGATTGTCAACAGCGAGACGGGCGAAACGATTCGAACGACGAACCCGAAAGAGGTCGGTCAACCGATCACTGCAGAGACTGCGAAAAAGACGCGTGAAGCACTTGACGGTGTCGTCAATAGCGATGTGGGAACAGGCCAATTGTATGCGTTAGATAACTATCAAGTGGTCGGGAAGACGGGTACTGCCCAAATCGCTGAGAACGGAAAGTATTTGAGCGGACAGTACATTCACTCATTCGTCGGGATGGCACCGGAAGACGATCCGGAACTCGTCATGTATATCGCAGTCGATCGTCCGAACAGTGACTCGTCGACAACGGGACCACGCATCATGGCGCCACTCTTCAAAGATGTGATGGATGTCGCGTTACGATACCGGAGTGTCGAACCTGAAAAACAAGAAAAAGCAGTCGATGCCTCGACAAAGACGACGACATCGTACATCGGTAAAAACCGTGAAGATGTCGTAAAAGAGGCGACTGACAGCTCATTCAATCCGATCGTCTTAGGTGACGGGGATGAAGTGACGGCTCAAAGTCCTGTAAAAGGACAATCTTATGTCGTCGGTGAGCGACTGTTGCTAAAAACGAGTAATTCGTTTACGATGCCAACATTAAAAGGGTGGTCGTTACGAGATGTAAAACGTTTAGCGACGCTTTATCAATTAAATTTAGAAATCGATGGTACCGGATTTGTCACATCGCAATCGATTGGCAAAGGGAAACCTGTCAAGACGGGTGCCTCCTTGAAAGTGAAATTGGAGACACCATCGAATTAACGCACGAGATGAAGAGGGCTGCGGCTCTCTTTTCCTATGTATGAGGAGGAAGTTTGTATGGAACAATTGACAGTTCAAAAATTAGCGTCTTGGTTTGGGATTGACGTGGAAGACAATCGTCTCGTCGAACGCGTCGCCACAGATTCGAGAGATGAGAATGGGGCAGGACTATTTGTCCCAATCGTCGGTGCACGTGTTGATGGTCATGACTACATCGAAGCAGCGATTGAGAAAGGGGCCATCGTCACGTTTTGGGAAGAAGGTCGCCCTCAACCGGACAATGTGTTCGTCATCCCCGTCAAATCGACGATCAATGCCTTGCAGACGGCAGCGGCACGCTATTTAGAGGAAATCAATCCACTCGTGGTCGCCATTACCGGATCAAACGGGAAAACGTCTACGAAAGACATGATTGCCGTCGTACTTGAAGAAAAATTCAAGACGCACAAGACAGCTGGAAACTTCAACTCGGACGTTGGTTTACCGCTTACCGTCCTTCGCATGCCGCGCGACACGGAAGTGGCCGTGTTAGAGATGGGCATGAACGGATTCGGTCAAATCGAGCAATTGTCGAAACTTGCCAAACCGGACGTGGCATTTGTCACGAACATTGGGGAGTCACATGGTGAACAAGTCGGCGGACGCACAGGGATCGCGAAAGCGAAGCTTGAAATCAAAGCTGGTCTGAAACCGGACGGACGATTGATCGTCGATGCGGATGAGCCGCTTCTTGCCGGTCAAGGCTATCGAGTCGGATACGATGAGACGGCGGACGGGAAAATCGAAGTGGTCGAGACGACGTTCGATGCATCCATCTTTAAATACAATGGTGACCTGTACGAGCTGAAGGTGCTCGGTGCCCATCAAATCCGAAACGCAGCTTATGCGATCGCGTGTGGTCTCGAGTTCGGACTCGATCATACGATGATTCAACGCGGTCTTGACCGCATCAAACTGACGACGATGCGAATGGAAAAGCAGATGTTCGGTGAAGCGCATCTCATCAACGATGCATATAATGCGAGCCCAACATCGATGATTGCGGCGATTGAAACGGTCAAATCGCTCGAAGGCTTTTCGAAGCGTGTTCTCGTCCTTGGCGATATGTATGAGCTAGGATCTGACGAACAAGCCCAGCACACACAAGTGGGTGGCGTCGTGACATCTCCCGTGACGGATTGTATTCTCGTCGGTGAAAAAGCGAAATGGATTGCGGATGGTATTGAAGACACACGAGTGAACGTCACATCTGTCCCGACCGTAGAGGAAGCGAAGGCGCTCCTTCATCGTTATCAACGACCGGATACTGTGGTATTGTTAAAGGCATCTCGAGGACTGGCGCTTGAGCGTCTCGTTCAATAAATAGAGTAGTGAGGTAGCAATATGTTAATTAGTTTAATCGTCTTAATCAGTGCATTATTAAGTGTATTAATCGTCATGCCGCGAGCTATTCCGGCATTGCGTCAGTTGAAATTTGGACAAGAGATTCGTGATGAAGGTCCGGGCTGGCACCAGAAGAAATCGGGAACGCCGACGATGGGCGGAATCGTCATCTTGCTAGCTATCTTAGTCGGCTTCATCGTATCCGTCATTTTCGGGGAAGCGGTCGCTGGATTCGGGACACTTCTATTCGTGACGATGGCGTTTGGGGTAATCGGATTTTTAGATGACTATATTAAAGTCGTCAATAAACGAAACCTCGGGTTGACGTCACTTCAGAAGTTGATTGGTCAAATTGTCGTATCCGTTCTGTTCGCCTGGTTCCTTTCACTTGGTGGAGAGCTCGATACATCGATCTCGATTCCATTCACATCGATTTCATTTGATACAGGTTGGTTCTATATCGCGATCGTAATCTTCTGGCTCGTCGGCTTCTCAAATGCCGTCAACTTGACGGACGGTCTTGACGGTCTCGTTTCGTTCTCAGCGATTCCAACGTTCACATTCTTTGGGATTTATGCGCTCGCACAAGATGAGCTTGGGATTGCATGGTTCGCATTCGCCGTCGTCGGCGCATTGATTGGGTTCCTCGTTTTCAATAAATATCCGGCGAAGATTTTTATGGGCGATACAGGCTCGCTCGCGTTAGGTGGAGCTGTCGCTGGACTAGCGCTCATGTTGAAACTTGAGTTACTCCTCGTATTCGTCGGGATCATCTTTGTCATCGAGACATTGAGCGTGATCTTGCAAGTTCTTTCATTCAAAACGACAGGGAAGCGCATCTTTAAAATGAGCCCGATTCATCACCACTTCGAAATGGTCGGTTGGTCGGAATGGCGAATCGTCCTTACGTTCGGTGGAATCAGTTTAATTACAGCAGGTTTATCATTACTACTCATGTAAAAGGGTGAGACAGATGGAAAAGCAATGGCACGGTAAAAAAGTTCTCGTCCTCGGCGCCGCTAAGAGCGGAATCGCAGCGGCGACGTATCTGCATCATGCGGGAGCGGAGGTGACGATCAATACGGGGAATATCCCTCCCGAAGACGAGCAGGAAAAAATTCAGTCACTTGGGATTCAATCGGTGTTTAATGAACATCCTCTCGCTTTGTTGAATGAGACAGAGTTGATTGTCAAAAATCCAGGGATTCCGTATCACATTCCGTTGCTTCAAGAAGCGATGTCGCGTGAGATTCCAATCTACACGGAAGTGGAGCTGGCCTATATGGCAACGGACGCAGAATTTGTCGCCATTACAGGTTCGAATGGAAAAACGACGACAACGACACTCGTCTATGAGTTACTCAAAGGTGGAGAGCGCCCGGTTCATCTCGCGGGAAACATCGGATTCCCAGCTATAGAGGTCGCGACAAACGCGAAAGCGGGCGAATTGATTGTCATTGAATTATCGAGCTTTCAGTTGATGGGGGTTGAGTCCTTCCATCCGCGTTCGGCAGCGTTGCTGAATCTATCAGAAGCCCATCTCGATTATCACGGCGACTTCGACTCGTATGCAGATGCAAAAGGAAATTTGTTCCGTCAGATGACACGAGACGACCGAATCGTCGTCAAAGTGACAGACTCCGAAGTGATGAAACGTGTCCCGGCCCATCTTGAACCGAATACGTTCAGTTTTGAGCGAGGAGATGCGTCCGTCGTGGACGGTTGGATCACGGTACGCGGAGAGCGACTCATTCGTGTGAATGAATTGGCATTAGGTGGTGCCCATAACGTCGAGAACGTACTAGCGGCTCTTCTGTTGGTCGAACCGTTTGCACTTCCAAAAGCACACGTCGAGCGAGTATTAAGAAACTTTGGCGGTGTCGCACATCGAACTGAAAGTTTAGGTGATGTTCTCGGACGTGCCGTCTACAATGATTCGAAGGCGACGAACAACGTCGCGGCGGAAGCGGCGCTACGAGGATTTGATGCTCCGATTGTGTGGCTATGTGGAGGACTCGAACGTGGAGCGGACTTATCTTCGCTCGCGCCAGCTCTCTCAAACGTAAAAGCTGTCGTCGCGTATGGTGAGACAAAAGAGCGTTTTAAAGAGCTTGGAGAGTCCCAACAGATTCCGTCTTTCACGGTCGAGACGTTAGCAGACGCCGTTCCACTCGCGTTTGAACAATCTGAGACGGGAGATGTCATTCTCTTATCTCCTGCTTGTGCGAGTTGGGACCAATTCAAGACTTTTGAAGAACGAGGCGAACAATTCGTCCATCTCGTTCGCGCATATGAGGAGGCGAACCGATGAAAGTCATGATTTCTGGTGGAGGTACTGGTGGTCATATTTATCCGGCCCTCGCATTGATTGAGACGTTACAAAAACGTCACCCGAATTTACAGGTACAATACGTGGGAACGGAGAATGGATTAGAAGCCGATCTCGTTCCTCGAGCAGGTGTCCCGTTCAAATCGATTCAAATCGCTGGATTGAAACGGTCCCTCTCTCTTGAGAACTTAAAGACGGCGTACTGGTTCTTGAAAGCTGTCCGCTCTCTTAAAAAAGATATGGCAGCATTCAAACCAGACGTCGTCATTGGAACAGGTGGATTCGTGTCAGGACCGGTCGTCTATACGGCGCAACAACTCGGTATCCCGACCATTTTGCATGAACAAAACAGCATCCCAGGGTTAACGAATAAGTTTTTATCGAAAAAGGCGGATCGGGTCGCCCTTTCATTTAAAGGGTCAGATGTTCATTTCCCTGGGGCAAACGTACGCTTGATTGGAAATCCGCGTGGAAGTGAAGTGCTACAAACGAAAGTCGACGATGCAGCTGTACGAGAACAGTACAATCTGGATGAACGACCAATCGTACTGATTTACGGAGGGAGCCGTGGCGCCGAAGCAATCAACCGTGCCGTCACTGAGGCCATCCCGGCGCTTTCAGACTTACCGATCAACGTGCTCTACGTCACAGGGAAAGTTCATTACGAATCTGTATCGAAAGAAGCACCATCGTCTGAAAACGTACATGTTCATCCGTACGTCTATGACATGCCGGCCTTACTCGCTTGTACGTCAATCGTCGTCTCGCGTGCGGGAGCTTCGACCATTTCTGAATTGACTGCCCTCGGCTTACCGAGCGTATTGATTCCGAGCCCATACGTGACAGCAGACCATCAGACGAAGAACGCCTCTGCCCTTGTTGAAAACGGTGCGGCGTTACTCGTGAAAGAGGAGTCGTTGACAGGGGAAACGCTCGTCGAAGCGATTCGCCAAGTGCTCGACAAACAAGAAGAGATGGCGAACGCATCCCGTGCCCTCGGATTCCCGGACGCGTCGGATGCATTAGCCGACTTAGTAGAAGAAGTCATTCGATAAAGGAGTAGAATCCGATGGAACCAAGCCAACAAACGGTACGCAGTCTAGAAGACCGTATTCCGTACATGAAAAAGCAGCGACGGAAAAAAGCGAACCGTCGGATGTTCTCCGTGCTTTCCTTGTTTGGGATTCTCATCCTACTCGTGGTCTATATGCAAACTTCGATGTCGAACGTGAAAGAAGTGAATGTATCTGGGCTATACTGGCTTGATGAATCCTACGTGTTTCAAGACATGGAACTCGACACATCGACAAAATTTGTCAGTCTATCTCCGAGCAAGATGAGTGACCAAATGGAAAAGTTGCCGGGTGTCAAACGGGTAGACATGGACCGATCTTGGTATAACGTCGTTCACGTCAATGTGACAGAAGAGAAGATGATTGCTTATGCTCGTGCGGAGACGGGAGATGTCGTCGTGTTAGCAGACGGCTCACTTCATCCGACAGGCACTATCACCGACCCTCAGAAGTTAAAAGATGGTCCACTGCTAAGAGAGTTCAATTCGGAAAAAGAACTCGAAAAGATTGCCAGTGAGTTGGAACAAGTCGATGACGCGACGCGAGCCCGAATGTCGGAAGTCATCTTGTCTAAACAAGAGGGAGAGCCGACACGTTACGAAATCTTTATGAATGACGGAAATACGCTTCTCACCCCGACGCTGAAGTTAAGTGAGACCGTTTCGAAATATGGAGAAATCTATGAAAACATTCCGAAAGGTCAGCAAGGAACAGTCGTCATGGATGGTGGTTTTTACTTTGTTCCATACAAGAAAACGAATGAATAATCAGTTATATTACAGTCCTTAGACACATAAGGGCTGTTTTTTTGTCGTTTGTAAACGAATTGATAACGCGAAACCGCTTAAATTGTAGGATTCTACCTTTTCTCACTATCTTATTTGTTGTAAACTTAGACGTGAGATATCTTGTCGAAACCAACAATTTTTTTGGATATCTGTCATATTTGTCATGTAATTTGTACAGGAAAATTATAGAGCGGAGGTGTTTCCCTTTTGGAAGCGAATGGTTATGTGGCCGCATTAGATATTGGAACGTCAGAGATTAAGCTCGTCGTCGGTGAATTGCTCGGCGGAACGCTTAATATTTTGGCAGAAGGGTGTGCACCGTCTGCAGGGGTGAAACGTGGTGCTGTCGTAGACATCGATAAAACTGTCCAAGCGATCAAACAGGCCGTTGAACACGCGGAGACATCGTTAGGTGATCAAATTCGATCTGTATACGTTGCCATTGAAGGGGAACATATCCAAATTGCCCCATGTCATGGAATCGCATCCGTGAAGCGGGAAGATCAGGAAATTACAGATGCAGACGTGATGGAAGTCATCAATTCAGCACAAGTGATGCGATTACCGGATGAGATGAGTGTCATCGATGTAATCCCATCATCATTCACAGTGGATCAACAAACGGGTGTCGTCGATCCTCGTGGAATGCTTGGTTATCGACTAGAAATGCATGGGAAAATGGTTACTGGATCGAAGACAATTTTACATAGTATTCGTCGTTCGATTGAACGTGCCGGATTACACTTAGAAGGATTTATTTTAGGGAACCTCGCGCTCGGTATGAGTGCAGCTTCTGTAGATGAAATCGACCTCGGCATTGGTCTTGTCGATGTCGGGCACGAAAAGACGACGGTCTCGGTATTTTATCGTGGAGATCTCGTTTACTCGTATATCCTTCCAGTCGGTGGAGACCATATGACAAGAGACTTGGTCTATAAGCTAAACTGCAAATATCAAGACGCCAAAGTGGCGAAAGAAGAATACGGTCTCGCACTCGAAGAAATGGCCGATGGAACAGAAGGTTTCTCCTACACGAACATCAATGGGGAAGTAGCGTTCGAACCACAGTCAGAAATTAGCTATGTTTTAGAGGCGAGAATAGAGGAAATGTTTACTCTTATGTTGAATAAGGTTCAAAAAGTAGGTGTTCCGATGCTGAATGGCGGATATCTACTTTGTGGTGGAGCTGCTGCTCTACCAGGTATTCAAGAGTTAGCGACTCGTGTCATGGGTCAAAAGACGAGATTGTATCAACCGTCGTCGATTGGCGTCAGACATCCAAAATACGCGACAGCAGTCGGTGTTTTGAAATATGTCTTAATGAGTGATCATCACGTTTCAAAATCTCAACTCGAAAAACCGGAAGTTCGCTACGAAACGCTTCACAATAAGCAGGAACCGACCGATACTCATGTTGGAGAGAACGAATACGAGACCGATCAAGAGTCGAAAAAAGGTTTTAGTCGTTTGATGGAAAAATTATTTGGCGTTTAAGCTGACGTTGTAATACAACTTGGAAAATAAGTAGGGGGATACCTGAATGATGTACTTTGATGAGGCGATTGACGCCGTAGCAAAAATTAAAGTAATTGGAGTCGGAGGCGGCGGTTCAAACGCCGTTAACCGTATGATTGAACACGGGGTACAAGGAGTTGAGTTCATCGCTGTCAACACAGATGCTCAAGCCTTGAATATGTCGAAAGCCGATGTGAAGCTTCAACTTGGTGCCAAATTGACACGTGGTCTCGGTGCTGGTGCGAATCCTGATATCGGTAAAAAAGCGGCAGAAGAAAGCCGCGAACAATTGATTGAAGCACTCGACGGAGCGGATATGGTCTTCGTCACAGCTGGTATGGGCGGCGGAACAGGAACTGGTGCTGCACCGGTCATCGCTGAGATTTCAAAAGAAATCGGCGCGCTCACAGTCGGTGTCGTCACAAAACCATTCATGTTTGAAGGCCGGAAGCGCATGCAACACGCGCAACATGGGATTCAAGCGTTTAAAGAAAAAGTAGATACACTCATCGTCATTCCAAACGATAAGCTTCTTGAAATCGTGGAACGCAATACACCGATGATTGAAGCGTTCCGTGAAGCGGATAACGTCCTTCGTCAAGGTGTACAAGGGATTACAGACTTGATTGCCATCCCTGGTCTTATCAACCTTGACTTCGCTGACGTGAAGACGATCATGACGGAAAAAGGATCTGCACTTATGGGTGTAGGTGTTGCTACAGGTGAAAACCGTGCCGTTGAAGCAGCGAAGAAAGCAATCTCTTCACCACTTCTCGAATCTTCAATCGAAGGAGCGAAAGGTGTCTTGATGAACATTACAGGTGGGCTCAGCCTTAGCTTGTATGAAGTGACAGAAGCAGCTCAAATCGTTCAAAGTGCCGCAGATGAAGAAGTGAACTTGATCTTCGGTTCAGTCATCAACGAAAACTTGAACGATGAAATCATCGTCACCGTGATCGCAACTGAATTTGCTGAGGAAACACAAGGGGCGAACCCGTTCCTTCAGCAGCCGAAAAAACAGCCTGAGGTTGAGAACAAGGAACCCCAACCAAAAGCAAATGAAGCGGCTCAACAAGACGAAGGGAACTTCCATCGCCCAGTGTATGGAGGGGACGTCCCAGACGAGACGATCAACATCCCTGCGTTCGTGAGACAACGCCGTAACTAAACAACAAGGGGTGCCGTGACTCGGCATCCCTTTTTCTAAAAAAGGAGAAACCGATGCAACTGTTACATACATGGGAAACCGAAACGAATCGCTATCACGCTTACGTGACGACACGGACGAACGGACACAATGCCGGAAACGTCGGTCTTCATGTCGGCGATGATATTGAGGGAGTCATTCAAAATCGTCAATGGTTTTTTCAACAGGCGAATCTTTCGCTAGAAGACTCCGTTTGGGCCGACCAAGTGCACGGGATAACGGTCCAAAGCGTGGATTCAGCGGACAAGGGCAAAGGTGCATTTCGATATGACGAGGCGATTTCGCAAACAGACGGACTGATCACAAAAGAAGAAGCTTTGCCGCTCGCTCTCGTCTTTGCAGATTGCGTACCTCTCTTTTTCTGTGCGAAAGACCATGGAGTCATCGGTGTCGCTCATGCGGGTTGGAAAGGGACCGTCGGTAATATCGTCACGTCCATGATCCAAGCGTTTGAAGAACAAGGCATCGATGCGACAGAAGTGGACATGCTCGTCGGTCCAGCGATTGCTGGGAATGAATATGAGGTCGATCGTCGAGTGCTAGATGCGGTTCAATCCGTTTCGCCGACTGCCTATCAAGAAGCCGTTCGACAGGAGTCAGGCGACCACGCCTTGTTGTCACTCCAAGCCGTCAATGAAGTGTTGGCAAACGAACATGACACGTCCGTCATGCAATCGAATTTATCGACTGGCGCAAGCACCCCGTTTTTCTCGTATCGAGACGGAGAAACGAAACGTCGATTTGCGGCAGTCATCGTCAAGGAGCGTAAATTGTGAGTATTTCAGATAACGTAAAACAAGTTCAATCCATCATGGCAGCTCACGTTCAAGATGTGGAGCCTACTTTGATTGCCGTCACGAAGTCGGTAGGCGTAGATGTGGCCAATGCTCTCTACGCAGAAGGAATTCGTGACTTCGGTGAAAATCGTCCAGATTCCTTACTTGAGAAAGTGAACGGCATGCCAGAAGACGCAAAGTTTCACTTCATCGGCACGTTACAGACACGTAAAGTGAGACAAATCATCGATCACGTGGAAGCTATTCACTCATTGGACCGTTTATCACTCGCTGCAGAGATCGACAAACGAGCGAGCGAGACGATTGATTGCTTCGTTCAAGTGAATACGTCAGGAGAAGATTCAAAACATGGTCTTGAAATAGAGGAAGTTATGCCTTTCATCGAGAACTGTAAACAGTATCCTCATATTCGAATCATCGGGTTGATGACGATGGCACCGTTCACGGAAGAAAAGTCAGTCCTTCGTGAGACGTTCGGTCGTTTACGTCGATTACGTGATGAAGTGACCGCAAAAGGGTTTGAACACGCCCCTTGCACGGAGCTATCGATGGGGATGTCAAACGATTATCCAATCGCGATTGAAGAAGGCGCATCGTTTGTTCGTATTGGTACCGTACTTGTGCAATAATATATCTTAAGGAGGAATCCGTTATGTCAATCAAAAACAAAATGAAAGATTTCTTTGGACTCGAGGAAGATCCGAACAGCACATACGAAGAAGAAGAGTTTGCCGTCGCAAACACATCAGCAACTTCTTCAACTGAAACAGCGGTCGTGAGACAAGAAGATCGCCCAAAATCAGCAAATAATCTCGTGGCATTGAATACGAAGAAGAAAGAACGCTCGAAAGTCGTATTGGCTGAACCACGTGTATTCGCTGAAGCGCAAGATATTAGCGATCAATTGAAAGAAAACCGTGCTGTCATCGTCAATCTTCAGCGCATGTCAAAAGAGCAATCACGTCAAGTCGTCAACTTCCTTTCTGGTGTCGTATATGCGCTAGAAGGATCGATGACTTCGATTGGACATAACACGATTCTGTGTACTCCGAACAATGTCGAATTGACTGGTTCAATCTCAAACTTGATTTCGGAGGATGAACTTCACAGTAAAGGGTGGTAACTGAATGGAAAACGTAATCCCTGCCTTAGGCAATACGTTAAGTACTTTGCTTGGTATTTATAGTTGGGTCCTGATCGGCTATATCTTATTATCATGGTTCCCGAACGCACGTGAATCCATGTTCGGACAAATTTTATCGTTTTTATGTGAACCATTTTTAGCACCGTTCCGACGGATTATCCCACCAATCGGTGGCATGCTCGATATCTCTCCAATCGTCGCATTGTTCGTGCTTCGGATGGCACAAGCCGGTATCGCTGCCATTTTCGGGTGATGTATGAGCGTTTATGATCACTACCGACCAAGTGAACGGGCGTTCGTTGAACAAGTGTTGGATTGGGTACAACAAGTCGAGAACAGCTATGTATTGAAGTTGACGGACTTTTTAGACCCTCGCGAACAGCAAATCGTCAAACAGCTTGTCGGTAAACAGCTCGTCATTCACGACGATGGCGGGTTTGAAGGAGCTGAACGACGTCGGCTGATTTTGGCGCCAGAGTATTATGAGCTGAATACCGATGATTTTGAAATTGAGATTCGTCGTATCGAATATCCGACAAAATTTGTTGACCTGACACATCGACAAGTGACTGGAACTTTACTCAATGCAGGGTTGAAGCGTCAAAAATTTGGTGACGTCGTCCTTGAAGAGGAAATCGTCCAGTTTGCTACGACTCGCGAAGCCGTCGGGTTCATCGAAATGAACTTGGAACGTGTCGGAAAAGCAAGAGTTCGCATTTCTTCTGTTGCGAAGGATGACATACTCGTCGTTCCGAAAACAGAGTGGGTCGAAGGGTTCGGCATCGTCTCTTCGTTGCGATTTGATACGGTTGTGAGCGAGGTACTCAACATATCTCGTCAGAAAGCTCAGGCGCTCGTGAAACACGGTGACTGTAAAGTGAATCATAAAGTCATTGAAGATCCGAGCTTCATCCTTGAACCAGATGATCTTTTATCCGTCCGTGGATACGGTCGTATTAAGATGATGGAAATCCTTGGTTCGACCAAACGTGAAAAGATTAAAATCCAGTATGGAACCATACGTTAAATTTTAGGAGGAAAGTCGAATGGCGTTGACACCGATTGATATTCATAATAAAGAATTCTCTTCCCGTTTTCGTGGGTACGACATCGATGAGGTCAATGAATTTTTAGATCAAATCATTAAAGAGTTTGAACTATTGATTCGTGAGAATCGACGGTATGAAGAACTTGTCAACGATATGCAAGCTCGCATTGACTACTTCTCCTCGATGGAAGATACATTGAACAAGTCGATCATCGTCGCACAAGAAGCAGCGGAAGAAGTGAAGAACAACGCGCAAAAAGAAGCGAGTCTCATCTTGAAACAAGCGGAACGTGAAGCGTACGCTCGTGAAGAAGAAGCGGCCCGTAAAGAGCAACTTGCAGAACGTGAAGTTGTTCAAATGCTCAAAAAAGTCGAGTTGTATCGCACACGTTTCCGTGTCCTCGTTGACGCCCAAATGGAGCTCTTAAACAGCACCGAGTGGGAGACGATTGTCGGGGAGCCGCCTGTGCAGACGGTTCTTGACGATAGATCAGAACTTGCGTATAATGACCACGAAGTCACACAGAATGAAGAACAGCATGGATAAATGATCAACACGTTGAGTAGGACGCGTCGATCGAGTCATACCTACGAAGCGACTTAGGGACGGTGAGAGCCTAAGAGAAAGACTCGAATCGGTATCCCCTATGAGTCGTCACGCTGAACCAGAGTAAGCGTGACCGCCTGACCTCGTTATCGGTTACCGAGAGCGGTCTCACGAACGTGAGACTAGTAGGGTGGTACCGCGAGTCAACCAACTCGTCCCTATCAGGGATGGGTTGGTTTTTTTTGTTTTCTAAAAAATGTTGATGGAGGAGTTTCGATGAACTACAAAGACACGCTATTAATGCCAAACACAGAATTCGCAATGCGTGGGAATTTACCAAAACGCGAACCGGCGATGCAAACAGAATGGGAAGACATGGACCTTTACAACAAGGTACAAGAAAAAAATGCAGGGAAACCACAATACATCTTGCACGATGGTCCTCCATATGCGAACGGCGACATCCATATGGGACATGCGATGAACAAAGTCTTAAAAGACATCATCGTGCGTTTCAAAGGAATGAACGGATATCAGTCTCCAATGATTCCAGGTTGGGATACGCACGGTCTTCCAATCGAGAACGCCCTTCAAAAAGCTGGCGTCAACCGTAAAGAGATGACGGTCGCTGAATTCCGTGAAAAGTGTGCAGAATATGCGATGGAACAAGTGAACTCGCAACGTGAGCAGTTCAAACGTCTCGGTCTTCTCGCAGACTTTGAAAATCCATATATCACGCTCCTTCCGGAATATGAGGCGGCACAAATCCGCTTGTTCGGAACGATGGCTGAAAAAGGATACATCTACAAAGGGAAGAAACCAGTCTACTGGTCACCGTCTTCGGAGTCGGCACTCGCGGAAGCTGAAATCGAATATTACGATAAAAAATCACCGGCCATCTACGTGGCATTCCGAGTTGTAGACGGAAAAGACACATTGACGTCTGACGATCACTTTGTCATCTGGACGACGACGCCTTGGACAATCCCGGCGAACCTCGGGATCGCAGTGAGTGATGAGTTGACGTACACGCGTATCGAACATGAAGGAAAAGGCTATATCGTCGCAGAGACGCTCGTTGAAGAAGTGACGACAGCGCTCGGTTGGTCTGACTACACAGTGAGCGGTTCATGGAACGGTCGTGATTTTGAATATATGACGGCTCAACACCCACTATATGACCGCACGTCACTCGTCATGCTCGGCGATCACGTCACAGCGGATGCAACTGGACTCGTCCACACAGCACCTGGACACGGGGAAGACGACTATCGTGTCGGTCAGGCCTACGACTTGGATGTCCTTTGCCCGGTCGATGACCGTGGTTACATGACGGCTGAGGCGCCTGGTTTTGAAGGGTTGTTCTATGAAGATGCGAACAAACAAATCGGGATGAAACTTGAAGAGAACGGCTACTTGCTCAACTTGAAGTTCATCAAACACTCGTACCCGCATGACTGGCGTACGAAAAAACCAGTCATCTTCCGTGCGACACCGCAATGGTTCGCTTCCATCAAAGATTTCCGTGAAGATATGCTCCGTGAAATCGAAGAAGTGAATTGGGTTCCTGAATGGGGAATGACACGTCTTTACAACATGGTCCGTGACCGTGGGGACTGGGTCATCAGTCGTCAACGTGCATGGGGCGTGCCGATCCCAATCTTCTATGCAGAGGATGGAACGGAAATCATCACGAACGAGACGATCGACCACGTCGCAAACTTATTCCGTGAGCACGGCTCGAACGTCTGGTATGAGCGTGAAGCAAAAGACCTTCTTCCTGAAGGGTTTACACATCCGAACAGTCCGAATGGCGAATTCCGTAAAGAGCTCGATATCATGGACGTCTGGTTCGATTCAGGTTCTTCACACGCTGGTGTATTAGAGGAACGTGAAAACCTTCGTCGCCCGGCAGACCTTTACCTTGAAGGATCTGACCAATACCGAGGTTGGTTCAACTCGTCACTATCAACAGCTGTTGCGACGACGGGCAAAGCGCCATACCGAAACGTCTTGAGCCACGGTTTCGTCCTTGATGGGGATGGACGTAAGATGTCGAAGTCGCTCGGTAACACGATTGCGCCAAACGATCTCGTGAAGCAATATGGTGCTGAAATCGTCCGCCTATGGGTCGCGTCGGTCGACTATCAGTCTGACGTTCGCGCTTCGCACGACAACTTTAAACAAGTGTCAGAAGTATACCGTAAGATGCGTAACACGATCCGTTTCCTTCTTGGGAACTTGAACGGGTTTGATCCGTCGATGAGTGTCGCATTCAAGGACATGCCAGAAGCAGATCGCTTCATGGCAACGAAACTCAAACAGCTACAAGCAAAAGTTGTCAAAGCGTATGACACGTTTGACTTCATGGCGGTGTATCATCTCGTTCATAACTTCTGCGTTAACGAGTTGTCATCGTTCTATCTCGATTTTACAAAAGATATCCTTTATATCGAGCGTGAAGACGATCTTCGCCGTCGTGCCGTTCAGACGGTCATGTACGATGCGGTTGTCCTTTTGACGAAGCTCTTGGCTCCAGTCCTTCCACACACTGCTGATGAGGCGTGGAAAGAGGTCCCTGGTAAGTCGGAAGCAAGCATCTTCTTGACAGATCTAGAAGAAGTGGATGCATTGACTGCTGATGAGCAAGCGTTGTTAGAGAAATGGTCGAAATTCCTCGTCTTCCGTGACGATGTTCTCAAAGCGATCGAAATCGCACGTGGCGAGAAATTGATCGGGAAACCGCTCGAGGCGAAATTGATTCTCGCACCGAAAGCAGAGACTGCCTCGTTATTGGAAACAATCGATAACGTCAGTCAGTTGCTTCAAGTATCACAAGTAGAATGGGCTGAGACGGCAGACGTCGATTATGCGACGACGAAAATCACAGTCAAGAAAGCAGATGGTGCCGCTTGTGCACGTTGTTGGACATACTCGACAGAGCTTGGACAAAACGAAGAGCATCCTGAGCTTTGCCCACGCTGTGCATCAGTAATCGGTTAAGACGAACCGGAGTGGCGTCCCCACTCCGGTTTCTTAACGGCTTGAAAGGAGACGCATATGAAACGATACTACGGATTGGCCGTCATCTTGATTCTGCTCGATCAACTCACCAAATGGGTGGTCGTTCAGACGATGACAATCGGTCAATCGATTGAAGTCATCCCGAACTTGTTATACTGGACCTCTTATCGCAATAAAGGAGCGGCTTGGGGGATGTTAGAAGGACAGATGGTGTTCTTCTTCATCATCACGATTCTCGTCGTTGCGGGCCTTGTTTACTTCCTGCATAAAGAAGTGAACGGGTATCAACTTCTCGGATACAGTGTTGGACTGCTATTGGCCGGTGCAATCGGTAACTTTATCGATCGACTGTTCCGCGGTGAAGTCGTCGATTTTGTTGATACGTATCCGTTTGGCTACAACTTCCCGATTTTTAACGTGGCCGATATGGCACTCACGTTTGGTGTCATCTTGATGGTCATCGGGATTTTATTTGAAGAAAAATTACACAAAGAAAGGGGACAATCGTAATGGAATCCTATACTTTTGTCGCCGATGAAAAGGCAAGGATCGACAAGTGGGTGAGCGACCGTGGAGAATGGTCACGCTCACAAGTACAAGAATGGATTAAGACAGGGGCACTTCTCGTCAATGGCAGTGCCGTCAAACCAAACTATAAGCTCCAAGTGGGCGATGAAATCGAAGTGAACGTCCCGGAAGCGGTGGAACTCGAAGTGTTACCTGAACATATTCCGCTTGAAATCGTATATGAAGATGAAGATATGATTGTCGTCAATAAAGCACGTGGGATGGTCGTTCACCCTGCTGCCGGTCACACGTCTGGAACGCTCGTCAATGCACTTCTCGGACATTGTGATGACCTTTCAGGCATCAATGGCGTCAAGCGCCCTGGAATCGTGCATCGAATCGACAAAGATACGACAGGCCTCCTTATGGTCGCTAAAAATGACTTGGCTCATGAATCACTTGCGAGTCAATTGAAAGATAAGACGATCAAGCGTGAATATATCGCGCTCGTTCACGGCGAACTCGTGCACGAACTCGGGACAATTGAGGCACCGATTGGTCGCGATACGAATGATCGTCAGCGTATGACCGTGACGGACAAGAATGCGAAAGAAGCGGTGACGCATTTCCGCTTGCTCGAGCGCTACAAAGACTTCACGCTCGTCGAGTGTAAACTCGAGACAGGTCGCACACACCAAATCCGTGTGCACATGCGCTATATCGGGCATCCGCTCGCAGGCGACCCGAAATATGGACCACGTCGCACGATCGATTTGGGCGGTCAAGCCCTCCATGCGGCGACGCTCGGTTTCCACCATCCACGTACGAAAGAATGGATGGAATTTGAGGCACCACTTCCTGAAGACTTTAAGGCAGAACTTGCAAAGTTAGATAAAATCGAGAAAACTCGTTGACTTCTGTCACGTTCCGATTTATAGTCTAGGAAGCATAACACCTTTAAACCCAGTCCAGAGAGGCTGTGAAAGGATTGTGACCGCGGTCACACTAACGTCAATTCAACCCGGCACCAGACTGCCGTTTTTGATGAAGACTCCCTTTCCAGCCGGACGAGGGAGTCTTCTTTTTTTGAATGAAGCATGAAAGGAGGAGTGACGTGAAACAGTCAGTCATTTTAGATGAATCAGCCATCCGTCGCGCTCTGACACGAATCGCTCATGAAATCATCGAGCGGAACAAAGGAATCGACGATGTCGTCCTCGTCGGGATCAAGACGAGAGGCGAGACGCTCGCTGACCGACTCGCACGCCGGATCGAAGAGATTGAAGGCAAGCCGGTCGCACTCGGGAATCTCGACATCACGCTTTACCGGGATGACTTATCGAAGAAGTCGTTAGACCCAGAAGTGAAGGCAACAGAGTTGCCGCATGACATTAATGGGAAGACCGTCGTCCTCGTCGACGACGTCCTATATACCGGTCGAACAGTCCGTGCCGCAATGGACGCACTCGTTGACCATGGTCGCCCAGACTATATCCAACTCGCGGTCTTGATTGACCGGGGACATCGGGAACTTCCGATTCGACCTGATTTCATCGGGAAGAACGTTCCGACATCGAAGTCCGAGCAAGTCGTCGTCCGACTCAGTGAAGTCGATACGGCAGATGAAGTGACAATCAATCAGCAATAATCTTAAAACCTTTAAGGTGGTCCAGAGAGGCCAGGAAGGAGAAATTCAATATGAAACAACCCGTTCTACACATCCACGAGCGTCCAGCTCACTTTCCACAATGGCTGTTATTCAGTCTTCAACACGTCTTCGCCATGTTCGGAGCGACGATTTTAGTCCCGATTTTAACAGGATTGAATACATCGGTCGCCCTCGTCGCTTCCGGAGTGGCCACGCTCTCATTCTTAGCGATTACGCGCTTCAAAGTCCCAACATACCTCGGTTCAAGTTTTGCCTACATCGCCCCAATCATTGCTGTCAGTCAGCAATGGGGTGTCGAAGCCGCACTGTTCGGCGGAATCATTGCCGGCTCGGTATACGGTGTCGTTTCCTTGATCATCTATAAGACAGGCGTCAACTGGTTGCTCCGGTTGCTCCCACCGGTCGTCGTCGGACCGGTCATCATGGTCATCGGCTTGTCGCTCGCGCCGGTCGCCATCGATATGTCGATGAATCAAGACGGAGCTTATAATGGAACGTTCATGACAATCGCACTCTTGACACTTGGAATCACGATGCTCGCCATGACAAAACTGAAAGGGGTTTGGGGAGCGGTTCCAATCCTTTTCGGAATCGTCGGAGGCTACGGGATTGCTGCAGCGTTCGGAATCATCGATTACTCACCAATCCAACAAGCAAGCTTGTTCCAACTCCCTGACTTCACGATGGTGTTCGTCGACTACATGCCGATGTGGCAAGTCGGTGCACTCCTTGCCATCGTACCAGTCGCACTCGTTACGATGACGGAGCATATCGGCGATCAAATGGTCACATCTAAAATCATCGGACGAGAGACGATGAAAGATCCTGGCCTCCATCGCACGTTACTCGGTGACGGGGTAGGGAAAGCAGTCGCTTCCGCACTCGGTGGTCCACCATGTACGACATACGGTGAAAACAACGGCGTCATGGCCATCACACGCGTCTACAGTGTCTATGTCATCGCTGGAGCGGCGCTCATGGCCATCAGCTTCGGATTCCTCGGTCATATCGAGGCATTCATCTCAACGATTCCGAATCCAGTCAAAGGTGGCATCTCGATTCTCTTATTCGGGGTCATCGCGTCGAACGGACTACGGACGATGGTAGAGAGCAACGTCGATTTGGCAGAAAAACGCAACTTGATCATCTCATCGGTCATCCTCGTCATCGGGCTAGGTGGTGCGATGATTCAACTCGGCAGCTTCCCTGTACAAGGGATGGCGCTCGCGACGGTAGTCGGGATTCTCTTAAACGCCATCTTACCGAAAGAAGAAGTTGAGACGGTCGTGCAAGTCAACACAACTGAAGAAACAAAACAAGCAAGTAACTTTTAATTCGATCCCGTGAGGTCGGCAAAGTGAAGGCTCGTTTATTTGGGTGTACCTTGCCCAAATAAAGGCGTCCCTTCACATAGGTGAAGAGGCGCCTTTTCTCTTTGCCTCTAACAAAAGGAGGAGACGAACATGAATACGATGCAAACGAATGTCAAACCAGTCAAACACTTCGTCAGCTTAGACACACTCTCACTCGATGAGATCATGGGCATGATTGAAGAGTCATTGCGCTATAAGCAAGGGGACCTACCCCCACTATTTGATGGGAAGACGGTTGCAAACCTGTTCTTTGAAAACTCGACGCGTACGAAAAACTCGTTTCAAATGGCCGAGCGACACTTGAACATGCAAGAGATTCCGTTCGATGTGACGACGTCATCGGTCACGAAGGGAGAGACCCTATACGACACATGCAAGACGCTCGAAGCGATTGGAGTTGACGCACTCGTCATCCGACATCCGGAAGCGGGATACTACCATGAACTCGTTGAGAAGTTGAATATCCCGGTACTCAATGGGGGCGACGGGAGTGGCGAACATCCTTCCCAATCCCTACTCGACCTCGTCACGATCTTTGAAGAGTTCAGAACGTTCCAAGGATTAAACGTTGCCATCTGTGGAGACCTCGTTCATAGTCGCGTCGCTCGATCGAATGCGAGTGTGTTGAAGCGTCTCGGGGCAAACGTCGTCGGATGCAGCCCAGCCTCATGGTGGGATGATTCCATGGGGCTTGAGCGTAAAGAACTTGATGATGTGCTAGCAGAAAGTGACGTCATCATGCTGTTACGAGTTCAGCACGAACGTCATATCATGGGAGACATTTTCTCGAAAGAAGAATATCACACACGATATGGACTGACGGTCGAGCGAGTCGAACGGATGAAAGAAGGAGCCATCATCATGCATCCGGCACCGGTCAATCGGGATGTTGAGATTGCGGGCAGTCTGATCGAGCATGAACGCTCACGCATCTTCCCTCAAATGAAGAACGGCGTCTATGCACGCATGAGCATCTTAAATCGAGCATTAGGAGGACAACAATGATACTTCAACACGCGACATGGTATGACAACGGGACAAAACGCACGACAAACATCCTCGTGAAAGACGGGAAGATTGAATCGCTCGACTATAACGGGTCGACAGCCGGGGAAGAAGTCCTCGATGCGACGAGTTACTTGCTCGCACCAGGACTTGTCGATGTCCACGTCCACTTGCGTGAACCGGGAGGCGAAGCGAAAGAGACGATCAAAACGGGGACGATGGCGGCAGCGGCGGGCGGATTCACGACGATCTGTTCGATGCCGAACACGCGACCGGTACCAGATGATCGCGTCACGATGGACGCGCTTCTTCAAAAGATTGAGCAAGATGCAATCGTCCGTGTCCTTCCATACGCTGCCATCACGAAGCGGCAGCTCGGTGAAGAACAGGTTGATATGGAATCTCTATCAGATGCATTCGCCTTCACCGATGACGGGGTCGGTGTTCAATCAGCGGCGATGATGCGACAAGCGATGCGTGAAGCGAAACGCTTGAACAAGGCCGTCGTCGCACACTGTGAAGACAATACGCTAAAAGCAGGATCGGTCCACGAAGGGAAGTTCAGTGAGGCGCACGGGATTCAAGGGATTCCAAGTCTTGCAGAGAGTATCCATATCGCCCGAGATGTGCTGATTGCTGAAGAAACGGGCTGTCATTATCACGTGTGTCACGTCTCATCGCGGCAATCGGTCCGTGTCATCCGAGATGCGAAGCGGGCAGGTATTCAAGTGACTGCCGAAGTGACTCCTCACCACCTCGTCTTGAGCGAAGACGATATCCCAGGGCTCGATGCCAACTTCAAGATGAATCCTCCGCTCCGAAGCGAGGACGATCGACAGGCGCTTCTTGAAGGATTATTCGATGGAACGATTGACATGATTGCGACAGACCATGCCCCACATACGGCAGAGGAGAAAGCGCAAGGCATCGAGCGTGCACCATTCGGGATTACCGGATTTGAGACAGCGTTCCCGCTTCTGTACACGACGTTCGTGAAGACGGGCATCATGAAAGAACATCAGTTAATCGACTGGATGACGAAGCGTCCGAGCGACGTATTTGGATTATCAAGAGGTGAACTGAAAGTTGGGGCGGATGCCGATTTGGTACTGATCGATACAGATAAGACGCGCGTGGTGGATCCGTCGACGTTCTATTCAAAAGGAAAGAACACACCGTTTACTGGGAAACAACTTGTCGGATGGCCGGTCATGACGATGGTCGGTGGCGAAATTGTATATAAGGGGCGATTTGATGAAACGAACATTATGGCTTGAGGATGGAATGAAATTTGTCGGTAAAGGATTCGGGGCACCAGCGGATACGATGGGGGAAGTCGTCTTCCAAACAGGTATGACCGGTTATCAAGAAATTTTGTCGGATCCGTCGTATTGCGACCAGATGATCGTGCTGACGAACCCGTTGATCGGAAACTACGGTGTCAATCGTGAAGACTTCGAAACGACAGTTCCGATGGCAAAAGCATTAATTGTAAAAGAGGCTTGCGACACACCGTCGAACTTCCGTTCCACGGCGACGCTAGATGCAACGCTTACTCGCTTTGGTATCCCGGGGTTATCCGATATCGACACGCGTATGTTGACACGTCACTTACGGGCGCAAGGTGTCATGCGAGGTGTCCTCGTCGATGGTGAGTTGACATGGGACGAAGTACAGTCTCGCTTTAACGAACTGTCTCCGAACGACCAAGTCGCACGCGTCTCGACGAAACGGACGTATGTAAGTACGGGTACGGGGCCACGGATCGCGTTGATCGACTTTGGGGCCAAACTTGGCATCATGCGTGAATTGATGAAGCGGGACTGTGAAGTCATCGTCTTCCCACATGATACTACGGCAGAAGACGTGTTGCGGTACGAGCCAGATGGCATCATGTTGTCGAACGGACCGGGGGATCCGAAAGACGTCCCGACAGCGATTCCACTCATTCAACAACTCATGCCGACGACACCGATGTTCGGGATTTGTCTCGGTCATCAACTGATCGCGCTCGCGAACGGGGCGAACACATTCAAACTTCCGTTCGGACACCGTGGGGCGAACCATCCTGTCCTTGAGTTGGAGACAGGCGCCGTGACGATTACATCTCAAAACCATGGATATGCGGTAGAAGAGGCATCGTTACTCGATACAGCGCTCATCGTGACACATCGTGCGGTCAACGATGGAACAATCGAAGGAGTGAAACATCTGCATCATCCGACATTCTCGGTACAGTATCACCCGGAAGCAGCACCAGGACCGTTTGACGCCAACGATTTATTTGACCGTTTCATGCAACTCGTTCAAGAAAACAAACAGAAAGTGGGAATTTGACATGCCAAAACGACCAGATATTCAGAAAATCCTTGTGATCGGATCAGGACCGATTGTGATCGGACAAGCAGCAGAATTTGATTATGCTGGTACACAGGCATGTCTTGCCTTGAAAGAAGAAGGCTACGAGGTCATTCTCGTCAACTCGAACCCGGCGACGATCATGACGGACCCGACGACAGCGGATCGCGTGTATATCGAACCACTCGAACCCGAATTCGTCGAGCGGATCATCCGCCAAGAACGCCCCGATGCGCTACTCGCGACACTCGGAGGTCAGACGGGATTGAACTTGGCATTTGAACTCGATAAGCGGGGAGTATTACGTGATTGTGGGGTGGAATTACTCGGAACGAACCTAGCGGCCATTGTGCAAGCTGAAGACCGTGAACAGTTCCGAAACCTCATGTTCGAGCTCGGGCATGGCGTTCCTGAGAGTGAAATCGTCCATACGCTCGATTCTGCTTGGGGATTTGCGGAGCGTATCGGCTATCCGATCATCATTCGACCTGCTTACACGCTCGGCGGAACCGGTGGAGGGATTGCCCATGACCGTGAATCGTTCGAGCAAATCGTCGAGTCTGGTTTGAAGGCGAGTCCAGTGACGCAAGTGTTGCTAGAGAAGTCGATTGCCGGGATGAAAGAAGTTGAATTTGAGGTCATGCGTGACTCGAGCGACCAGGCCATCATCGTCTGTGCGATGGAAAACTTTGACCCGGTCGGTGTCCATACAGGAGACTCAATCGTATTCGCACCGACTCAGACGTTGTCGGACCGGGATTATCAGATGCTTCGTAGCGTCTCGCTCGACATCATCCGGGCACTTGGGATTGAAGGAGGATGTAACATCCAATTCGCACTCGACCCAGATAGCTTCACATACTATGTCATCGAAGTGAACCCGCGCGTCTCAAGAAGCTCGGCGCTCGCGTCAAAAGCGACAGGCTATCCGATCGCCAAACTCGCTGCAAAAGTCGCTGTTGGTTATAAGTTGTCAGAACTAAAAAACCCGGTCACCGAGACGAGTTACGCCTCATTTGAGCCGGCACTTGATTATGTCGTTGCCAAAATCCCTCGTTTCGCTTTCGATAAGTTTGAGTCCGCGGATCGCCGCTTAGGCACACAAATGAAAGCGACGGGTGAAGTCATGGCCATCGGTCGAAACTTAGAAGAGGCGCTTTTAAAAGCCGTGCGCTCGCTCGAACTTGGGATGGAGGAATTATACGTTCCGCAACTTGAGCAATTGAATACAGATCAGCTCGAGCACGGGCTCGTTCATCCGACAGACGAGCGGTTGTTCATGGTATATGAGGCTCTTCGCCGCGGATACACGGTAGAAGCGCTTCATCAATTGACGAAGATCGATCGTTTCTACTTACACAAACTGAACCATATTTGGCAGACCGAGCAACAGCTCGCATCGGAGCCATTGACGTCAGAGCGTTTGCTCGACGTGAAGCGACTCGGCTTCAGTGACGTCGCCATCGCCCGAATCCTTGAGACAGACGTTGAGACGATTCGTGCGCAACGTCACGGATGGAACATCCGCCCGGTGTATAAGATGGTCGATACGTGTGCGGCGGAATTCGCATCGGAGACGCCATATTTCTACGGAACCTATGAAGTGGAGAACGAAGCGGTGAAGACAGATCGCCAATCGATCCTCGTCCTCGGATCAGGCCCGATTCGAATCGGTCAAGGTGTCGAGTTTGACTATGCGACCGTTCATTCGATTCAGACGATTCGTGACGCCGGATATGAAGCCATCATCATCAACAACAACCCAGAGACGGTCTCGACAGACTTCTCCATCTCCGACCGCCTGTACTTCGAGCCGTTGACGACGGAAGATGTGTTAGAAGTCATCGATAACGAGAACCCGCTCGGCGTCATCGTTCAATTCGGTGGACAGACCGCCATCAACTTAGCGGCATCGCTCGAAGCGAACGGCGTAAAGATTCTTGGGACGTCATTAGAAGACATCGATCGCGCCGAAGATCGGAAAGCGTTCGAAGCTACCTTGTCGGCTGAACGATTGGCCCAACCACCAGGGAAGACGGCGACGAACGTCGAAGAGGCGGTTGCATGTGCGAATGAACTCGGTTATCCGGTACTCGTCCGACCATCTTACGTCCTCGGGGGACGGGCGATGGAGATTGTATATGAACAGTCAGAGCTCGAGCGTTACATGCGAAACGCCGTCATCGCCTCGAAAGATCGCCCAGTTCTCATCGACCGCTATTTAACGGGGATTGAGATTGAAGTCGACGCGATCTGTGACGGGACGGACGTCTATATCCCAGGCATCATGGAGCATATCGAACGTGCCGGTGTACACTCTGGTGACTCGATCGCAGTATATCCACCACAACGCCTCAGTGACGCGCTGAAGCAAAAAGTCGTCGACTACACAATCAAGTTGGCGAAAGCGTTCCGCATCAAAGGGCTTCTGAACATCCAGTTCGTCTATGCAGATGATTTGTATGTCATCGAAGTAAACCCGCGTGCGAGCCGAACGGTTCCGTTCATCTCAAAAGTGACAGGTTTACCGGTCGCACGAATTGCGACGCAAACAATTCTCGGAACGAGCTTGAAAGAACTTGGTCTTGGAACAGGCATCCATCCCGAGTCAGACAGCATCTCTGTCAAAGTGCCGGTCTTCTCTTTCGCGAAATTGAAAGAAGTCGATCCGTCGCTTGGACCTGAGATGAAATCGACAGG
Source organism: Exiguobacterium sp. s129 (assembly GCF_018617585.1). Lineage (GTDB taxonomy): Bacteria > Bacillota > Bacilli > Exiguobacteriales > Exiguobacteriaceae > Exiguobacterium > Exiguobacterium aestuarii_A. The sequence continues at coordinate 225,394 of NZ_JACSKL010000003.1, read as the reverse complement.
GGAAGTCATGGCAACAGACCGGACTCTTGAAAAGGCACTCTATAAAGGTCTTGTCGCAGCTGGAATGAACATCGCCTTAAAAGGAAACGTCCTCATGACAATCGCAGATCACGACAAGGATGAGGCGATTGCCTTAGCCAAACGATTTGACCGTCTCGGCTTCCGTCTCATGGCGACGAGCGGTACGGCAGATGGACTAGAAGCGGAGCAGATGCGCGTCCGTCGGGTCGGGAAGATTCAAGAATCAGGTGAGACGATGCTCAGCGTGATCGAGCGCGGGGAAGTCGACTTGATCATCAATACGACGAGTCGCGACGCACTCGTGACGAAAGACGGCTTCTTGATTCGTCGTACGGCCGCCGAGCAAGGCACAGTGTGCCTCACGTCGCTCGACACGGTCGAAGCGCTACTACAAGTCATTGAAAGCCTGTCGTTCCAAACGGTCAGCATTCCGGCATTCACGAAGTTCGGGGTGATGGTATGAGACGTGACGTAACCATCATCAGCAATCGCCAAATCGCAAAAGCGACGATGGAGATGAAAGTACGTTGTCCTGGGGTGGAAATCGCCCCAGGGACGTTCTTTCACATCAAGACGTCCGGTCTGTTACGTCGACCGTTGTCGGTGGCGAACGTTGAAGGAGAAGAAGTCACATTTATATATAAGGTAATCGGAGAAGGGACTACCGAGTTGGCAAACAAGCGTGTCGGGGACACACTTGACGTCCTTGGACCGCTCGGCAACGGGTTTCCGCTCGCACAACATGGGAAACGGGTCATCCTTGTCGGTGGTGGAATTGGGGTACCTCCCCTTTACTACGTCAGACGTCGTCTACATGAGATGGGGATTGAGACGATTGCGATACTTGGGTTTGATTCAAAAGAGAGCGTCTTTTATGAAGAAGCATTTCAAGAGCTCGGGGAAACGATCATCACGACCGTCGACGGGAGCCACGGGGAACGCGGATTTGTGACGGGACCACTCGCACGCATCGATGCGGACGTCTTATTCAGCTGTGGTCCGGAAGCGATGTTGAAGGCGGTCGCCGCTTCACCGATTCCGGAGCGTTACATCTCGATTGAAAATCGAATGGGTTGTGGCATTGGCGCTTGCTTTGCTTGCGTCTGCAAAGCGCCGGAAGGCTATGTGAAAGTATGTAGCGATGGTCCGGTATTCAATGCGGAAGAGGTGCTGTTATGAGATTACATGTCGAGTTACCAGGACTCCAGTTGAAAAATCCGATTATCCCGGCTTCTGGATGTTTCGGATTCGGGGAAGAGTTTGCCAAACTGTATGACCTCTCCATCTTAGGCGGCATCATGATCAAGGCAGCGACAGAAGAGTCACGATTCGGAAATGCGACGCCACGTGTCGCAGAGACGGCGCAAGGGATGCTCAATGCGATCGGCCTTCAAAATCCAGGGGTCGATGCAATCATCGAGGAGAAATTGCCGTTCCTCTCCACTTTCGATACAGAGATCATCGCCAACGTCGCCGGGTCGACGCCTGATGAATATGTGGAAGTCGCACGTCGTATCAGTGCGGACCCGACCATCAAAGCCATCGAGCTGAACATCTCATGTCCGAACGTGAAGTGTGGGGGCATGCAGTTTGGGACGGATCCTGTGATGGCTGCAGAATTGACGAGACTCGTCAAAGCGGCTTCAAGTAAGCCGGTCTATGTGAAGCTGTCCCCGAACGTCACGTCAATCACAGACATGGCGCGTGCAGTCGAAGCGGCTGGGGCGGACGGTTTGACGATGATCAATACGCTCGTCGGGATGCGAATCGATATCCAGACCGGGCAACCGATCTTGGCGAACCGAATCGGCGGATTATCAGGTCCAGCCATTAAACCGGTGGCGGTCCGGATGGTATATGAAGTCGCGCAAGCGGTCGACATCCCAATCATCGCCATGGGCGGCGTTCGGACGGTCGACGATGTTCTCGAATTCATCTATGCGGGAGCGTCCGCTGTTGCGGTCGGTACCGCAAATTTTGAAAATCCATATGTTTGTCAAGAAATCATCGAGGCATTACCGGCACGACTCGATTCACTTGGAATCAATCATATACTGGACGTGAGGGGGAAAGCATATGCACAACTTGTATCTCGCCCTTGACGTGGAGACACGCGATGAGGCGCTTCATTTATTAAAACCATTCCCGGGCCGACCTGCTGTCAAAGTAGGGATGGAACTGTTTTATCGGGAAGGTGGACGCTTTGTCGAAGAGTTGGTCGACCTCGGGTATCCGGTTTTTCTCGATGTGAAAGTACATGACATTCCAGAGACGGCACGTCGCACGATGCGTCAAATCGGAAAGCTTGGAGTCGCGATGACGAACGTGCATACGCTAGGCGGTGAAAAGATGATGCGCTATGCGTTGGATGGGCTTCGTCAAGAAAATGACACGACCCGTTTGATCGGTGTCACCCAATTGACATCCACGGATGAACGGATGATGCAGACGGAGCTCGGGATTCCGGGACGCCTCGACCAAGCTGTCATCCGTCAGGCATCGCTCGCTAAGCAGGCGGGACTTGATGGTGTCGTCGCATCTGTTCAGGAAGCGAAGATGATTCATCAGGAACTCGGTGACACGTTTATGACGGTCACACCTGGGATCCGACTCGGTCAAACCGATGACGACCAGGTACGTGTCGCGACGCCGCATGAAGCGAGACTCGCCGGTGTCCACGCGATCGTCGTCGGTCGCCCAATCACACGCGCAAATGATCCGTTAGCCATGTACGAACAATTTATGATGGAATGGGGACAATCATATGAAACAAATCGCTGAAGCCTTATTACAAATCAAAGCCGTCACATTATCACCGACGGAGCCATATACATGGTCGAGCGGGTTGAGAAGCCCAATCTATTGTGACAACCGGTTAACGCTCAGTTTTCCCGACATCCGTAACATAATCATCGATGGATTGGTGGATGCAGTCGGGACAACAGAAGTCGATGTCATCGCAGGAACGGCAACAGCCGGTATCCCACACGGCGCTTTACTTGCCGATCGTCTCGGTTTACCATTCATTTACGTCCGCTCGAGTGCGAAAGGACATGGGAAAGGGAATCAAATCGAGGGGAAACTCGATCGCGGGGCACGCGTGCTCGTCATCGAAGATTTGTTGTCGACGGGTATGTCGAGTATTGATGCAGCCCAAGCGATTCTTGAAGCGGGCGGTGAGGTCGTCGGCATTCAAGCCATCTTCTCTTACGGATTACCGATTTTAGAGAAGAATTTAGCGGATGCAAATCTCAGTGCTACTTCATTGACGACATTTCCTGAATTGGTCGAGGTCGCGGAATCGACAGGGAACTTAACCCAATCAGAGATTCACTCTCTTCGCGAGTGGCAACAAGACCCTCGCGCCTGGAGCGACCTCGTCACATCTTAAGAATCCACCTTCGGGCGGATTCTTTTTCGATTCGGCATATGTCATACTTCATGGTAAACTGATGAAAGTGAACCAAGAAGGAGAGGCATATGGCGTATTCAAGAAGCAAAGAAAAAACATGGAGCGCACGATTTCGGGCAATCCCGAAACATCGTAAAATCGCCTTCGGTCTCGTCTTGACGGTCATCCCAACGCTCTTTCTCGTGAATTTATTCGTATTCAGCCATTTGTTGGCGTTAGGGGACCAGTATGAAGATCGATACCAAATGAAGAAGTTACGACTCGAGACGTATCATGGGAATGTCGAGTTCGTGCGTAGTCCAAATGAAAAAGTACAGATCGAAGTGGTGCAGACCAATTCGAAAGAACGACGTATCAAAGTAAAATCGGTCGGCGATACCATCTATGTCGTCGAGCGGTATGGATGGTTCAGCTATTTCGGCAGTCGGGCAAGTGATGAACCGTCCCGCTATAAGCTTCGCGTTGCCTTACCGAGTTCGATGACCTCGGTCCATCTCGGTGCTGAACAAGTGACCGGGCAAGGGTTAAACGTGAAAACGATTGTGATGAATGCGAACACCGTCAATTTAAAGCAAATTGATAGTGATCGTCTGCGAATTGAGACGAAGAGTGATACGACAATCGAATCCGCACGTCTCGTAACAGGAGATATCCGTTCTTATCGTCATGCGACCATCACAGACGTCGTCGTGAACCAGGCGATGACGGTTCAAACGGAAGCAGGAACGCTTAGTTATGCGCCAAAACACGCGACAGGGCAAGTGAACGTGACGACGACTGGGAAAATTTCAAGTACCGACCGTTACAAAGAAGTCGAACCAGGTGTCTATCAGTTGTCGACATCGAATCGACCTGTCGTTGAGTTGATTTCTGAGACAGGGAAGGTCGAGCTGAAATGAATGGAAAACGCTACATCCCGAAAATCGGGCTTCGTACGTTAAAGACCGGGATTGCCGTATCAATCACCGTCGCAATCTCGTGGTATGTATTCGGAATTTATTCTGGAATGGGTGCAATCGCAGCAGTCGTGGCGATGCAACCGACCGTCAAGCGCTCGTCTAAAATCGTGTTCAGTCGTATCTTTGGAACGGTCGTCGGTCTCATGTGTGGACTATTCATCGTCTATTTGTTCGGCGTCAATCCCATTTCCATTGGTATAGCGGTCATCGTGTCGCTCACGCTCAATACGACATTCGATAAGACACACATGTCGACGTACGCGGCTTTCGCCATCGTCATGATGTTAGAAAACCCGACTTCGGATTTCTTCCATTATGCATGGACACGCTCATTGTTGACGGCGGTCGGTGTATTCGTCTCACTTGGTGTGAACTATGCGTTCTTGCCACCGCGGTATGAAGATCGTTTGTTGAGCGAGGTCAGGAAGACTTCATCTTATTTGTTCCACCATTGGCGTGAACTCGTCGGTTCACCGGCGGAACTGTTAGAGACGCGTGCCCGCATCCTTGGTCATCAGGAGCTGCATATGATGCTTCAAGAGGATATGAAAGTGACGAACGTGAAATTGAAGTATATGACAATCAAGCAGTATCGCTTGCTCATTCATCTCGAAGACAAGCTCGTCTTGTTGCTAGAAAGTCTAGCCGAGCATCGGGAAGCTTTCTTACTCATGAGCGAGGAAGAACGTCAGGCGTTCGAATCGGAGTTCTTATATTTACTCGCGCACCATCACGATATTCTCTATACGTGTGATAAACCGTATTCGCTCTTTAGGTTGCCGCACGAAGATTTATCCGTTTCAGAAATTTTACACGGGCATTTGCTCGATTATCATGAACAGCTCGAAGCATTTAAGCATGACCCGAAAGCGTAAATCAAGTTGTTTCCTTACTAAAAACCCGCCATCAGAACATGGCGGGTTTCGTTTATGACTGTTTCAGCGACTTCATCAATTGCTCATCCGGTGTCACGTAGACGGTCTGTTGATCCGTATAGATGACAAACCCGGGTTTGGCACCGCTTGGTTTTTTCACGTAACGGGCGCGTGTATAATCGACAGGCACGCCGCTCGATGCGCGTGCTTTCGAGAAGTAGGCAGCGACCGATGCGGCTTCAAGAAGCGTCGTCTCATCGGGTTCCGTGGAACGAATGATGACGTGAGAACCCGGGATGTCTTTGACGTGTAGCCAAATCTCGTCACGGCGTGCGAACTTGAACGTCAGATGGTCGTTTTGGGTATTGTTCTTCCCGACAAAGAATTCCATCCCCGTCGAAGACGTGTACGCTTCAAGCGAAATCTTTGGATTCGCTTTTTTCTTTTGACGTTTTTGACGGATGTATCCTTCTTCGGCGAGCTCTTCCCGAATCTCAAGCAGGTCAGAAGGTGAGGCGACATCGAGCTGGGCGGTGAGCGTCTCCAAATAGTCAATCTCCGCGTCGTTTAATTCGAGTTGTTTTTTCACTTCGACTTTAGCAACTTTTAATTTGTTGTACTTCTTATAGTACTGTTGCGCATTCTCGTTCGGTGTTTTAAGTGGGTCGAGCGGAATCGAGATGGTCGTACCCTCTTCATCGTAGTAATCGACGACTTCAGCGACACGCATCCCTTTTTCAAGCTGGAACAAGTACGTCGTCAACAACTCGCCAAACTTTTGTAACTCGTCCGCTCGTTCTGTCGCCTTTAAGTCCTCTAAGAGACGGCGACGCTTCAACAAGTTCTTCTCGAGTTCGGATTTCAAGAGACGCTCCACATCGTGGGCTTGTTGTCTGACGCGGTCACGGTTCGCTTTCTCATAGAAGAAACGGTCGAGCACTTCTTTACTCGATGCATATGTTTCCTCGGATACAATTTCTCCTGCCGTCAATACGATCGGGGCGAAACGTTCCTTTCCAGAAGCGAGTTGTTGGAACACATAAGGTCCTTCAAGCTGACGCAATACGTTTTCGAACGCTTGTTGAATCGATTCACGATTTGGCATCTTCGCGAGGTGCACGACTTCTTGAGCGATTTGAGGGCTGACCCCGGCGAACGTGGCGACGATCTGTTTGTCCAATTTACCGGCATTCCAGTCGATGCGCTTCAATCCTTCTGTCAAATCAGACAACGGGTCGAACTTATGTTGTTCTGGCGGGAGGAGGTATTCACTACCTGGCATGATTGTCCGATACGTGTTTTGCGAAGGCGGGAGGTGTTTAATCGCATCTAAAATTTTCCCGTCCTCTGTCGTTAAGACGACGTTCGAGTGACGTCCCATCAACTCGATGTATACTCTTTTCGATTCTTCATCACCGAGCTCGTTTCGAGAGCGGACGGAGATGACGATGACACGGTCACGGCCGATTTGTTCGACTGCCGTGATAAATCCGCCTTCTACATGTTTTCGTAACATCATGCAGAACATCGGCGGTTCTTGCGGATTTTTAATCGGTGTATCCGTCAATTGAAGACGGGCATACATCGCGTTTGCTGATATGAGTAGTTGCGCGTTCTGTCGGTTCGAACGAATTTGGAGCATCAAATCGAGAGAATACGGTTGATGTACTTTGTTGATTCGCCCTCCGACGAGCGATTGTAATTCTTGTACGACACGATATGTCATTAATCCATCATAAGCCAATGATCTCATCACCTTTGTTCATTTTCTGTCTCTACGTTATCAGAAAAACAGAAAATATGGTACGATGGAGTAGGAAATCCGAACTTCTTCTTGCCGGGACAATTGATTGACTGCTATTATAATTAAATGTGATGTTAGAAGATGGAGGGCTTGCAGTGAATTTTAAAGAACGAGGATTATTAATCGTTTTGTCTGGACCGAGCGGTGTCGGAAAAGGGACCGTTTGTCGTGCTCTTCGCGAGGAAGAGGACAATAACCTTCAATATTCGGTGTCGGCGACGACTCGAAAGCCACGTGAAGGGGAAGTCGAAGGAGTGCATTACTTCTTCAAATCGAGAGAAGAGTTCGAACGCATGATCGAACAAAAAGAATTGCTCGAACACGCCGAGTTCGTCGGCAACTATTACGGGACGCCTGTAGAGTGGGTGCGTGAAACGCTCGAAAGCGGCCAAGATGTCATTCTTGAAATTGAGGTGCAAGGGGCGTTCCAAGTGAAGGAACTTCTCCCGGAAGCCGTCTTTTTATTCTTGGCACCACCAAGTCTTCAAGAACTTCGCAATCGTCTAATCGGACGAGGCACGGAGTCTGAAGAAGTCATCAAGCAACGCCTGCTCGTCGCGCGTGAAGAAATCGAGTTGATGGACGCCTATGATTACGTCGTCACGAACGACGAGGTCGACAAAGCCATCGATCGGATTAAAGCGATCGTGACAGCTGAGCATTGTAAACGTGAACGTGTTGCGTCACTCTATAAAAAAGCCATGATGGAGGTCATTTAATGTTATACCCTTCGATTGATGCCTTACAACGTACTATCCCGTCAAAATATACGATCGTTACGGTCGCTGCGAAACGGGCGCGTCAGATTCAAGATGGAAAAGCACCGAAAGTCGCCGAGCCAAAATCATATAAGCCGGTCGGTCAAGCGTTAGAAGAACTATTTTCGGGTGATACGACAATCATCGTGAACGAAAAAAACAACGGATGAAGTGTGACCCAAGTCGTTTGCGACTTGGGTCTCATTGTCTATAAGGGGGAGTTTGGGAATGGTGAAGGATCGTACTATTTTGTTATGTGTGAGTGGTGGCATCGCCGCATACAAGGCGTGTGCGCTCACATCGAAATTGGTTCAAGCCGGAGCGAATGTTCGCGTCGCGATGACGAAGTCGGCAGAACAATTCGTGGGTCAAGCGACCTTCCAGGCGCTCAGTCGAAATCCGGTCTATACCGATGTGTTTGAAGAGCATGATCCGACAAAGATTGCACATATCGATGTCGTTGACTCAAGTGACTTGATCGTCGTCGCTCCTGCGACGGCCAATACGATCGCGAAATTAGCGAACGGGATTGCAGATGACTTCATCACGACGTCGATCCTTGCAGCGAAGTGCCCGGTGATCGTCTCACCGGCGATGAATGTGAATATGCTCGAACATCCTGCCACACAGCGGAATATCGAGACGTTAAAATCATACGGCTATCAGTTGATCGAACCAGGTGTCGGTAACTTGGCATGTGGCTGGATTGGCGGTGGACGTCTACCGGAACCAGAAGATTTGGTGCGCATCATCGAAAGCCAGTTCGTCCCGAAACTATACCTCGGAAAAGAAGTATTAATTACGGCTGGTCCGACGGTAGAACGCATCGACCCCGTCCGTTACTTATCCAACGACTCGTCAGGAAAAATGGGCGTTGCGCTCGCGGAAGTGGCACGTGATATGGGTGCCCGTGTCACCCTCGTCCACGGTCCGCTTCAAGTCCCTGTACCAGACGGTGTGACGGCCATTCCCGTCAAATCGAGCGAAGAGATGTTGCAGGAAGTGACAAGTCGTTTCGAATCACTCGACCTCGTCGTGAAGTCGGCGGCAGTCGCGGATTATCGTCCTAAAACAATCCATGCAGAGAAACATAAAAAAGTGCATGGTCCACTCACAATCGAACTCGAAGAAACGACAGACATTCTCAAGACACTCGGTGAACGAAAGACCCATCAAGTGTTAGTCGGCTTTGCTGCGGAGACGGAACGACTCGAAGAACATGCGGCAGCGAAACTGAAGAAAAAGAACGTCGATTTCCTCGTCGCAAACGATGTATCCGGTAGTGACGTCGGATTCGGTGCAGATGATAATGAGGCTGTCCTGTTCCACGCCGACGGGACGACGCTTCAACTTCCGAAACAGTCGAAAAAACAGTTGGCGTTCGAGTTGCTCACACACTTTAAGGAAGCGGTCCAATGATTGCCCACGTCCATGTTGATGCACCGGTGATCACGATTGATCGTCCCTTTGATTATGAAGTACCCGAACAGTTCGAATCCTTGATTGAGCCAGGGATGCGTGTCTCCGTTCCATTCGGTTCACGCCGTCTGTTAGGAATCGTCGTCGGCACATCGGACGGGACGAGAGATGGATTGAAGCCGCTCGAAGCCTTATTAGATGAAGAATCTTCACTCACGGATGAGCTGCTCGACTTGTCCATCCATGTGAAGGAGACGACGCTATGCTTCCGTTCTTCTGCACTCCTTGCGATGCTACCAGCAGCGCTAAAAGTTAGTTACGACAAAGAAATTAAAGAGGGGCATGTGCCTGAAGGTGTTCGTCTCGGGACACATTTATCGGAATATCCGAAAGACATTCAATCGGTCATTCTCGGACTTGCTAAAAAAGGGGAGCTTACCCTCGCTCCCGTTCTAAAAGAAAAGAAAACAGTCAAAACAGACATCGTCGTCGAACTGCTCGATCCAACAGTCGTCTCGAAACGTGCGAAAAAACAACTAGAAGCGATTCAAGCGTTAGAAGAGACGCCACGTATGTATTGGTCGGCATTACGCCAAATCGGAGTGACTCGTCCGCAACTTCAAAAGCTCGAAGATCTCGGTGCGGTGCGGTTGACCGAAGTGGAATTGAATCGTGACCCGTACGCGACGATTGAACAAGTACAGGAATCGGTGCAGTTAAACGATAGTCAGGCGAACGCGGTCCAGGCGATTCATGAGGCGGATGCAGGCGAGACGTTACTTGTACATGGTGTGACGGGGAGCGGAAAGACCGAAGTGTATTTAGAATCGATTGGGCAAGTCATCGATGAAGGCAAGCAGGCTATCTTGCTCGTACCGGAAATCAGTTTGACGCCGATGATGGTAAAACGTTTTAAACGTCGCTTTGGTGAACGCGTCGCAGTCTTACACAGTGCCCTTTCCAAAGGAGAGAAGTATGATGAGTGGCGTAAAATCAAGCGGAAGGAAGTCGACGTCGTCGTCGGTGCTCGTTCGGCCATTTTTGCGCCGCTCGACCGTCTCGGTCTCATCATCTTAGATGAAGAGCATGAGACGACGTATAAACAAGAAGAGAACCCGCGCTATCATGCGCGCGATGTCGCTATCTGGCGGGCCCGCTATCATGGGTGTCCCGTCGTGTTGGGGAGTGCGACACCTTCGCTCGAGTCATACGCCCGGGCGCAAAAGGGTGTGTATCGCTACTTACACTTGAAAGAGCGGTACGGTGGAGAGATGCCACCGGTCCACATTATCGATATGCGCCGTGAACTGGCAAAAGGCAATACGACGATGTTCTCAGAGGAATTGTTTAATGGGATCCTCGACCGGATCGAGAAAAAAGAGCAATGTGTCATTCTGTTGAATCGCCGTGGGTTTACGACCTTTGTCATGTGCCGGGACTGCGGGGAAGGAATGACCTGTCCGCATTGTGCCGTCAACTTAACGTATCATCAATATGGTGATCGATTGAAGTGTCATTATTGTGGCTACGAAGTCGGGATGCCGTCGACGTGTCCATCGTGTAACAGTAAGAAAATCAAGCAGTTCGGATCAGGCACTCAGAAGATCGAGACAGAGTTGTTGAACCGAATTCCGGAGGCGCGCATTATCCGAATGGACCAAGATACGACGTCGCGGAAAGGTTCACATGAACAACTGTTGCGACGCTTCGAGGAAGGAGAGGCCGACATTTTACTTGGCACCCAAATGATTGCCAAAGGGCTCGACTTCCCAAACGTCACACTCGTCGGAGTACTCGCGGCAGATGCGACGCTCGGGATGCCTGATTTCCGTGCGACCGAGCGGACGTTCCAACTTGTCACTCAAGTGGCAGGGAGAGCCGGTCGTGGAAAACTTCCAGGTGAGGCGTTCGTCCAAACGTACAATCCGGACCATTATGTCATCGAGACAGCGAGTGAACACGACTATGAGACGTTCTTCGCAAAAGAGATGGGTCTTCGTCAAGTCGGGAACCATCCGCCGTATTGGTTTTTGACGCTCGTCACGTTCTCGGCAGAAAACCCGCTCGTCGCCAAGGCGGAGGCGGAACTGTTCGCGTCAGACTTTTTACAGGCACAAGTGGAGAACAGCCGCTTGAACGGTCCGATGCCTGCCCCGTTATCAAAATTAAAGAATGCGTATCGTTATCAGGTGTTCATTAAAACGAAACAACCTGAAACGCTCTACGCGGAGTTAGCTCGTCTTCAACAAGCAAGAGCGAAAGCGATTAGTAAGAAAGAATATCAAATGAGTATCGATGTGAACCCATACGTATTCATGTGAGGTGGAGAGACATGTATAAAGTAGTAGAAGTACCGAACGATATATTACGCGTAACATGCGAACCGGTAACGAAGTTCGATAAAAAATTGCGTCAAACGGTCGACCGATTGTTTGATACGATGTATGAGTATGACGGAGTCGGTGTTGCGGCACCACAGGTCAACTTGAATCAACGACTCGCAGTCGTCCATACCGATGATGAGACGGGTCCTCTCGTCTTGATCAATCCTGAAATCATCGAGACGTCAGGACGTGAGGTCGGACTCGAAGGATGTTTGAGCATCCCGGGCGAATTTGGATTCGTGGAACGTCATGAGTCGATTGTCGTCAAAAATCAGGACTTGAAAGGGCGCACGCATACGATTCAAGCGAGCGGCTTCTTCGCCCGGGCGATTCAGCATGAGATGGATCATTTAGATGGCGTCTTGTTCACTGATAAGCTCGCGGTTCCAAACCCTGGAAAAGACAAACGGATCGTCTTCATGGGAACTCCGACATTTGCGGTATCTGTACTTGAGCGACTGCTCGAAGAAGGATACAATGTCGTAGGTGTCGTCTCGCAACCGGACAAACCGGTCGGGCGAAAACGTGAACTGAAACCAACGCCTGTGAAAGAGTGTGCACTCCGTCACGGCATTCCTGTCTTGCAACCTGAGAAAGTTCGCACGGATTATGAAGATATTTTAGCGTTACGTCCGGACCTCATCGTCACGGCAGCGTATGGTCAAATCGTGCCGACCGCATTACTCGAGGCACCGTCTCACGGAGCAATCAATGTCCATGCCTCGCTACTTCCGAAATATCGTGGAGGTGCCCCGATCCATCAAGCCATCATCGATGGTGAGTCGGAAACAGGTGTGACAATCATGTATATGGTCGACAAATTGGACGCAGGTGACATGATTGCCAATACGATTGTTCCGATTGAAGAAATGGATACGGTCGGCACGTTATTTGATAAACTGGCTGTAGCAGGAAGCGATCTTCTCATCCGTACACTTCCAGCTTTCTTAGAAGGATGGATTGAAGCGGTCCCTCAAGATGAGCGGGATGTGACGTTTGCACCGAACATTAGCCGTGAGCGCGAACAAATCGACTGGAGTATGGGTGGGGAAGCCATCTATAATCACATTCGCGGGATGAATCCATTCCCGACTGCCTATTCGACGCTTGAAGGTGAACGCGTGAAACTGTTCATGGGAGAGAAGACGACGGGTACAGGACAACCTGGAGAAGTCGTTCGACTTGAAGAGGACGGATTCGTCGTGGCAACTGGGAACAGCGTTGCCATCAAAGTGACGGACTTACAACCAGCAGGGAAAAAACGAATGGATGGTGCGACCTTCATGCGTGGAGCTGGACAGAAGTTGCGTGTTGGTGACCGATTAGGAGGAACTCATGAACGTACGTGAAGCAGCGCTTGATACGCTGATAAAAATTGAACAAGGCGGCGCATATTCAACGATTGCCGTCAATGACGCATTAAAACAAAAGAAAGTCGCCCCAAAAGATGTCGGTCTGTATACCGAACTCGTTTACGGGACACTCAGTCGGAAAGGGACGTTGGATTACATCTTAAACGATCGAATCCGTTCGCCGAAGAAGCTCGATAAGTTCGTCCTTCCGCTTCTTCGGATGAGTGTATATCAACTTTTTTACCTCGATAAGGTGCCAGATCGTGCCGTCTTACACGAAGCGGTCGAAATCGCGAAAAAACGAGGACACCATCTCGGAACGAGTAAATTCGTGAACGGGGTGTTACGTAACGTTCTCCGTGAAGGGTTCCCTGACTTTAGCGAGTTGACAGATGCGGAGAGAATCTCAATCGAGCATAGTCATCCGAAATGGCTCGTTTCTGATTGGATTGACCTATATGGGGTGGAAACGGCAGAAGCTATCTGTCAATTGAACAATGAGCCAGCTCCTGTCACGGTTCGCGTCAACCGCAAACGCGCGTCTGTCGACGACATGATGAACCGGTTGGCCGACTTAGGAGTCTTGACGTCACGCTCTGAACTATCAAGCGACGGACTCGTCGTCGAATCGGGCAACGTCCATTCGACCCCTTTCATCGAGGAAGGTCTCTTATCGATTCAAGATGAGAGCTCGATGCTTGTCGCAGATGCCCTCGGTGTATCGAAAGATGATCAGATTTTAGACGCATGTGCCGCCCCTGGTGGGAAAGCAATGCACACGGCAGAACGGATGGAGAACGGATCGCTCACAGCGCTCGATTTACATCCACACAAAGCGAAATTGATCGACCAGCAAGCCAAACGTCTTCACATCAATGGAGTGACCGCACTTGCCCTTGATGCTCGTCTGGCAGGTGAACGGTTTGAAAAAGAGAGCTTTGACCGTATTCTTCTAGATGTTCCTTGTTCGGGTCTTGGTGTCATTCGTCGGAAGCCAGATATCAAATGGACGAAAGACAAAGCCCAGTTAGAAAACTTACCGAAGATTCAACGACAAATCATTGATGCCGTATTGCCACTGCTCAAACCAGGTGGTACGCTTGTTTACTCGACATGTACGATTGATCCGTCCGAGAACGAGACGCAGGCTGACTATGTATTGTCAAAAGGATTGGTGTGGGACGAGACGTTAAAAGAACGTCTCCCGCAATCTGTTCGTCCGATCATGACATCGGACCGTGCTGAATTAAAACTATTACCGACGACATTCGGGACCGACGGCTTCTATATCGCCGCATTTAAGAAAGAGGTATAAAACAATGAATCCAAAAGCAGTAGAAAAGAATCCACTTTTAGGCGCAAAACCGTCACTTTATTCGTTGACGTTCCCTGAACTTGAGGCGTGGGTCGTGGAAGCAGGAGAAAAATCATTCCGTGCGAAACAATTATATGATTGGATGTACGTCAAACGTGTCACGTCATTCGACGATATGACGAACGTTCCAAAAGCACTTCGTGACCAATTACAAGAGTCGTTCCAACTGACAACGTTGAAAGAATTGGTCAAACAAGAATCGCAAGACGGTACGATCAAATTCTTGTTCGAACTTCAAGATGGCTATTCAATTGAAACGGTTCTCATGCGTCACGAGTACGGGAACTCCATTTGTGTCACGACACAAGTCGGTTGCCGAATCGGCTGTACGTTCTGTGCCTCAACACTCGGTGGGTTGAAACGTAACTTAGAAGCTGGTGAAATCACGGCACAAGTTCTTGATGTACAGCGCGCCCTAGATGCGACAGGCGAACGTGTTGACTCGATCGTCGTCATGGGAATCGGTGAACCGTTTGATAACTATGATGAGTTGATGCGCTTCTTACGTACGGTCAACCATGATAACGGCCTTAACATTGGTGCCCGTCATATCACGGTATCAACGAGCGGAATCGTTCCAAAAATTTATAAGTTTGCTGATGAAGGTATGCGCATCAACTTCGCCATCTCTCTTCATGCGGCTTCGACAGAACTACGTACACGTCTCATGCCAATCAACCGTGCGTTTGACTTGAACAAATTGATGGATGCCGTCCGTTACTATACGGAGAAGAGCGGTCGTCGCATCACGTTCGAATACGGATTGTTTGGTGGCGTCAACGATACGGAAGACCATGCCCACGAATTGGCTGACTTGTTGAAAGGCATCAAATGTCACGTCAACTTGATCCCAGTCAACCACGTATTGGAACGCGACTACGTACGCACACCGAGAGCTCAGATCTTTGCCTTCGAAAAAGTGCTCAAAGACCGCAATGTGAACGTGACGATTCGTCGCGAACAAGGTTCGGATATCGATGCTGCTTGTGGGCAACTTCGAGCGAAGGAGCGCGAACAAGAAACGAGGTAATCAGAAAGATGGAATTAGCATTTCGAACAGATCGTGGACAAGTACGCACACAAAATGAAGATGCAGTTTTAATCTTAGGCGATGCCTTCTCAGGAATTGCGCTCGTTGCCGACGGGATGGGTGGACATGCAGCGGGAGAGGTCGCGAGTCAAATCGTGATTGAAGAGTTTCGGCGGGCTTTCCCGTCTCTCCCGTCGACACCTGTCGACATTGAACAATGGTTCCGCCATCACATTCATTTGGCGAATGAACAAGTGCTGCAGTTTGCGAAACAGTCGAATCTCGTCATGATGGGAACGACTGTGGCGGCCGTTTGTTGGAACGGAGAGACGGTTGTCATCGTTCATATCGGCGATAGTCGTGTCTATGCTCTGCAAGCGAACGAATTAAGACGTCTTACAGAAGACCATTCTTACGTCAACGTGCTCAAACAGCTCGGTGAATTGACGGAAGAAGAGATGCGCGTTCATCCGAAACGAAATGTCATCACCCGAGCGATCGGTTCAAGCGAACAAGTCGAGCCTGACGTACAAGTGCTCGCTGACCCTGAGTTTGATGTGATTTTAATTTGTACGGATGGATTGACGACACATTTGACCGATGGGGCGATTCAACACGTTTTACAACAAGCTGTATCGGCTGAACAAAAAGCAGATCAACTGATTGCGGAAGCCAACCAATTGGGAGGGAGCGACAACATCACGGTCGCCCTCGTTCAATTCACAGATAGAAAGAGAGGATGAATCCGATGCGAAGCGGAGAACGAATCAACGATCGTTATCGGATCGAACAACAAATCGGCAGCGGAGGCATGGCAAATGTCTACCGGGCTCATGACGAGATTTTAAACCGAACCGTCGCCATCAAGGTGTTGCGATCTGAATTCTCACATAACGAACAATTTATACGTCGGTTCGAGCGAGAAGCCCATGCGGCTACGAGTCTGAACCATCCGAATATCGTCGCCATCTACGACGTCGGCGATGAAGATGATCTATACTATATCGTCATGGAGCACGTCGATGGCGTGACGTTAAAACAATATTTGCAGGAAGAATACATATCTGTCGATGAGGCGTTGCGCATCATGGGGCAGATTTGTGATGCGATTGATCACGCCCATGCAAACCGAATCATTCACCGGGATATCAAGCCACAGAATATGATGATCGATCAGCATGGAAACGTGAAGGTGACCGATTTTGGGATTGCTGTCGCGATGTCGAATGCGACGTTGACGCATACGATGTCCGTCCTTGGTTCTGTCCATTACTTCTCACCCGAGCAAGCTCGTGGGAAATTTGCGGATGAAAAATCGGACATTTACTCGCTCGGTGCGGTTCTTTATGAATTGTTGACGGGTCGTGTACCGTTCATCGGCGAGACGCCGGTCGCGGTCGCCCTTCAACATTTGCAAGATGACCCGATTCGACCGATGGATTTAAATCCGAATGTTCCACAAGCGCTTGAGAACTGTGTCATGCAAGCCTTGTCAAAATCACCGGGAGCCCGACATGCATCGGTCGCAGCCTTTAAAAAAGATTGTATGACCGCGTTGAGCCGTGAACGTGCCAATGAACCGAGACGACTCTCGGCAAATCATAACGAGTTCGACCAGACGCTCGTCATGGCACCGGTCATGCCGGAAGAAAAACAAGATGTGCCGGTGACACCACCACCGGTCACGCCACCAAAAGAACAGGAACCGGAAGAGGTTCCTGTGAAAAAGAAGAAACGTAAATGGTGGATTTGGATTTTACTCATCGTTCTATTGATCGGTGGAAGCATTGCCGCTTACGTGGTCGCCGATGAGATGTCTCGTTCCGTCGTGCCGGATGTCGTCGGCATGAGTATCGGGGATGCGACGACAGAACTTGAAGCTTCCGGGTTTGTCGTCGAAGTGACAGAACGGGCGAGCGATGATATTGCGGAGGGTGAAGTCATTTCGCAAAACCCGCAAGAAGGACGTAAACCGAAACGCGGAACGACCGTGACGATTGTCGTATCGGCTGGAAAAGAGACGGTCGAAATGCCGAACGTAGAAGGTCTTTCGCAAACTGCTGCGGAACGTATGTTGAAAGACTTAGCATTCAGCGACCTTGAAATTAAAACAGAAGCTTCCGAAACGGTGAATAGCGGAGACGTGATTTCCCAATCGATCGATCCAGGTGAAGAGGTCGTTCCTTCAGAGGTGACGGTCACACTCGTCGTGTCGACAGGAAGCAACAAAGTGGAACTATCGAACCTTGCTGGGTACACGTTCGACGAAGCATCTATTTATGCTGAACAGAACAAACTGAAAATCGTGAAGCGGGATGAATTTTCGACAAGTGTTCCTAAAGGTCAAATCATCCGTCAACTTCCGACAGCCGGGACAGCAGTCGACCCGGGAACGGAACTCACGGTCATCGTATCGGAAGGCGTTGAACCGACCGATATTTCGATTGAACGTGAAGTGACTGTGGAAGTCGAACAACCGGACAAAGACAAGAAACCGAAGACGGTCGAAGTCGTGATTCGTACGGTTGACGCACGTGGTGAGATTGAGGTGCTTCGTGATCAAATCACAGAGACGACAACGTATTCGTATACACTCGTCATTGCCCCTGACGAAGTTGGGACGGCGACGATTGAAGTCGATGGTGAGATTGTTCGAACAGATTCAGTCACATATGCGCAAGCTGAAGAGGCACAATAAAGAGGTGACGGTGTCGTCACCTCTTTTTTAAAGGAGGTAGTCATAATGAAAGGAACAATCATTCGCCTTCAAGGCGGGTTTTACGATGTGATGACCGAGACGAATCAAGAGATTCGTTGTCGGGCCAGAGGGAACTTTCGAAAACGCAACATCTCACCGGTCGTTGGCGACGATGTAGTGATTCAAGATCAAGAAGATGGGACCGGCTATATTTTAGAGGTGGAAGAGCGTCAAAACCACCTCGTTCGCCCGCCGATTGCTAATATCGATCAGGCGTTCCTCCTCTTTTCAGTAAAAGAACCGGCGTTTTCATATCATTTACTCGATCGTTTCCTCGTCCTCATCGAGTCAAAGCAAATTCATCCGATCATCGTCTTGACGAAAATGGACTTGCTCGATGAACATGAAGTCGAGCCGATACAAGAAGCGATTGCACGTTATCGCGCCATCGGGTATGACGTGATTGAGACATCGACGGAGCATGCTCACGGAGTGGATGAAGTGCGCGGTCTTTTCAAAGAGAAGACGAGTGTCTTCGCCGGTCAGACCGGTGTCGGAAAAAGTTCGTTACTTAACGCCGTCGCGCCAGAGCTCGAGTTGGCGACAGGGGAAATCTCTAAATCACTCGGTCGAGGAAAGCATACGACGCGTCACGTGACGTTGATTCAATTAGCGGATGGTCTTGTTGCCGACACACCTGGATTTTCAAGCTTGGAGTTTCCTCAGGAACTTGAGGCAGATGAACTCAGATGGTGCTTCCCTGATTTCGTCGAACGCCATGACGATTGTAAGTTCCGCGGATGTGCTCACCTCAATGAACCGGGATGTGCCATCAAACAAGCCGTTGAAAATGGTGAAATCGCTTCAACAAGGTACGAGAATTATGTTACCTTTATGGAGGAGTTAAACGATCGAAAACGGAGGTATTGACAGATGATTAAAATTGCACCATCTATTTTAGCGGCCGACTTTGCCAATTTGGAGGCGGAAGTGAAAGCCGTCCAAGAAGCGGGAGCGGACTATATCCATTTTGACGTCATGGACGGACAGTTCGTGCCGAACATTTCGATTGGTCTACCGGTCCTCGCAAGCTTGCGTAAAAAATCAGACATGGTCCTCGATGTGCATTTGATGATTGATCAACCGGAACGCTATGTCGAAGACTTCGTGAAAGCGGGTGCGGACATCGTGACCGTTCACGTGGAAGCGACGAACCATTTGCATCGCGTTTTGCAACAAATCAAAGCGGCTGGCGCAAAATGTGGAGTTGTCTTGAACCCGCATACACCGCTCTCGACGATTGAGCACGTGCTTGCGGACGTCGACATGGTATTGCTCATGACCGTCAACCCAGGGTTCGGGGGACAAGCCTTCATCGAATCGGTCGTACCGAAAATTTCAGCACTCAGCCAACTTCGCCAAGACCGTCAGCTTGATTTTGAGATTGAAATCGATGGTGGTGTCAACGCAGAAACGGCAAAACGTTGCATCGATGCAGGCGCTGATGTCCTTGTTGCGGGATCAGCCATCTACAATCAACCAGATTATAAAGCAGCCATCGATAGCATTCGTGGCGCATCTCGTGTATAATCAACGATAGAACAACAAGATAGAGTCGCAAGGGGTGTCACATCATGTGGCTGAGAGGCATACGCTAACCCTTTGAACCTGTTCCGTTCACACGGACGTAGGGATGTGGCGAAAATGCACGTTGCGAATCCAAGCAGCATGGCGTTTACGTCATGCTGCTTTTTGTCGTTCAACCAAATAAAGGAGGAAGAAAGATGAAATCACGTTTCAAATTACAAGCGCTCATTGAAATTTCATTGTTTGCGGCGCTCGGGCTCATTTTTGATTTGCTCATTCCATATCGCTTGCCACAAGGAGGGTCAATCAGTTTAGCGATGCTCCCAATCTTTGTGATGGCATTCCGTCACGGACTAAAAGGTGGTCTCGCGACAGGTGCCCTCGTCGGGACACTTCAACTCTTGTTCGGTGCTTATATTTTCACGCCTGTACAATTCCTGCTCGACTATACGGTCGCTTATGGTCTCGTCGGAATGGCCGGAGTGTTCGCGGGGCGTGTGAAGCAAGCTGCGAGCAACGGGGCGACGAAGACGCTTGCCACATATTTAGTACTCGGGGCGCTCCTTGGTTCGATGTTACGATACGCGGCGCACGTCATCTCGGGAATTGTCTTCTTTGCTGAATATGCAGAAGGTCCGGTCGTCGCCTATTCACTCGGCTACAATGCTACGTATATGGCACCATCCTTTGTCATCTCAGCCATCGTGTTAGTGCTCCTCTTCACGACAGCACCACGTTTCACGCGTGTGGCGACACGGGATCTCCGTCAATGAATATATTGATCGTCGCGGCGAGTCCGGAACCCATTCCGGACTTACCGCGTGATGCCGATTTTGTCATCGGTGTCGATGGTGGATATCAAAGATTATTAGATGAAGAGATCATGCCAGACGTCGTGGTCGGGGACTTTGATTCGTTTAAAGGACTACCGCCTGAGGAGGCGCTACGCTATCCTTCGGAGAAAGACGTGACGGACTTAGAGATTGCACTAGCGTTCGCGAGAGAACGCGGGGCGACACGGATGGATGTATATGGTGGCTTAGGCGGACGCATCGATATGACGTTTGCGAACGTCGGCTTACTTGAAGCGTATCCGGAGATGGTTCTTCACGGAGAAGGTCAAACGGTTTATCTCGTGAGAACAGGTAGCGAGGTCATTATGAAGCGAGACGGGCACTATCTTTCCTTCATGCCTTGGAAGACGGCCACGATCTCGATTGAAGGTGTCAAATATCCACTCGACCATCATGAGGTCAAGAGTGGGGAGGCGTTGACGATTTCGAATGAATGGACCGAAGCGTCTGCCCGATTGACGGTCCATCAAGGAATGGTTCTCGTCATGATCATCAAAAAATAAGCAAAAAAAAAATCCCATCGGCGAATGCCGCTGGGATTTATTCGTTCGTGTATAAGTATTATACGCGTTCAACGAGACCTGATTTAAGTGCGCGAGCTGAAACCCAAACGCGTTTCGGTTTACCGTCAACGAGAATACGAACTTTTTGTACGTTTACACCCCAAGTACGTTTTGTCTTGTTGAGTGCGTGCGAACGGTTGTTACCTGATTTAGGTGATTTACCTGTTACGTAGCATTTACGTGCCATGCGTTTCCCCTCCTTTTTTATGTGGGTTCGTCCTAATAGACACTCGTTTATATTAGCACGGCTTTTTTCCCGATGCAACTAGAAAATCGTACCATGACAAGAAAAAAACTTGACATTACTCTCAAGGATTTGAATAATGAATGAGGTTATCGCGTTAATTGACCGAGTTTCTGGAGCAGGTTCTTTTAATAACTAGGTACTTATTGTAGAATGTACATTAGGAATCATTCCGAATAAAGGAGGCTACTCCATATGGCAATTGAAATGAAGACAACATATGGCAATATTGACATCACAAGTGACGTCATCGCGACACTCGCAGGTGGTGCGGCGATGGAATGCTTCGGTGTGGTCGGCATGGCTTCACAAGCACAATTGAAAGACGGCATTGCTGAATTGTTAAAACGTGAAAATTACGCGCGTGGTGTCGTCGTACGTCAAGAAGATGAAGACGTACATATCGACATGCACATCATTGTAAGCTACGGAACGAAAGTATCTGAAGTTGCATACAACGTGCAGAGCCGAGTGAAGTATACGCTTGGAGAAACTTTAGGATTAAACGTTTCGTCGGTAAATATATTCGTTCAAGGCGTTCGTCTGACGAATGACTGACGAAAACGGAGGAGGATTTGGTGTGGGTTTAAAACGTTTAGATGGATTGGCGCTCTCAAACATGATCGCGAACGGAGCGGCCAACTTGAGCCAAAACGCAGATTATGTGGATTCGCTTAACGTCTTCCCGGTTCCAGACGGAGATACGGGAACGAACATGAACTTGACGATGACGTCGGGTGCGAAAGAAGTAGCAGCGATGAACTCATCAGATATCGCAGAGGTGTCATCGAAGTTTGCTCGTGGACTACTTATGGGAGCACGTGGAAACTCAGGCGTTATTTTAAGTCAGTTGTTCCGTGGATTCGGTAAAGCGGTTGAAGGCAAAGCGGAACTGACAACGGTTGATTTTGCAGAGGCGCTCAAGCGCGGTGTCGACACGGCATACAAGGCGGTTATGAAACCGGTTGAAGGAACGATTTTGACGGTTGCTCGTGAAGCGGCCGACGAAGCGCTCCTTGCGTCAGAGTCGACAAGTGATTTCACTGAATTTATGAAACGTGTCATCGCAGAAGCGAAAGCATCGTTAGACCGTACACCGGACTTGTTGCCGGTATTAAAAGAAGTCGGCGTCGTCGACTCAGGCGGTCAAGGTCTTCTCGTCATCTACGAAGGATTCCTTGCAAGCCTTGAAGGAAAAGAACTCGAGAAACCACATGCACCTGTCATGGATGCGTTGATCGAGGCAGAACATCATGCACATGCGGCACAAGGGTTCATGTCAACAGAAGACATCGAATTCGGCTACTGCACGGAGATCATGGTTCGTTTCCAAGACGAGAAGTTAAAGGATGCGCCGTTCAATGAAGACGCATTCCGTAACGAATTGTCAGAACTAGGGGATTCTCTCCTTGTCGTCGCGGACGAAGAACTCCTAAAAGTTCACGTGCACGTCGAGACTCCAGGTGAGGTCATCACGAAAGGTCAGCGTTTCGGTGAACTCGTTGCAGTCAAAATCGAGAACATGCGCCAACAGCACTCGACAATCCTTGAAGAAGAACACGGCGTAAATCAGCACGGTGTTCAACAGGCCGAGAAGCCAAAAGCACCATTTGCGATCGTAACGGTGGCAATGGGTGAAGGCGTGAGTGAATTGTTCCGTTCGCTTGGGGCGGCACATGTCATCGAAGGCGGTCAGACGATGAACCCATCGACAGAAGATATCGTCAAGGCGATTGAATCTGCACATGCGGAACATGTCTTTATCTTCCCGAATAACTCAAACATCATCATGGCTGCTGAGCAAGCGGCATCTGTCGCACCATGCGGCGTCTCTGTCATCCCGACGAAGACGGTCCCACAAGGTCTTGCGGCGGCAATCGCCTTCAACCCAGAGGCGGATGTCGAGATGAACGAACAAGCGATGAAAGCGGCTGCCGCGACTGTGAAGTCTGGTCAAGTCACTTACGCTGTTCGTGACACGAGCATCGATGGTGTGGAAATCAAGAAAGACGAGCATATGGCAATCGCAGAGAAGAAAATTGTTTCTTCATCGACGTCAAGCCTCGAAGCGGCTAAAAAGTTGGTCGATGCACTCGTCGAAGCAGACGATGAAATCATCACGATCTTAACAGGTGAAGGCTCATCTGAATCAGACGTGGAAGCGTTGACGTCATATATCGAATCTGTAAATGATGAGATTGAGATTGAAGTACACGACGGCAAACAACCGCTTTACTCTTATATTTTTAGTGTGGAATAAGCTGTTTCAAGTCCCTACCTTCTGTATAATGAAGGTAGGGATTTTTGAAAGGGGGAAAATGAAGTGAAATATCGTAGTGTGTTTGACATTATTGGTCCTGTCATGGTCGGGCCGTCGAGTTCGCATACGGCCGGTGCCGCACGCATCGGGCTGATGGCCGGGAAGTTATTCGGGCGAACGCCCCGCACCGCGCGCATCACGTTTTACGGATCGTTTGCGGACACGTATCGGGGTCACGGTACGGATGTCGCGATTGTCGGTGGAATCATGGGATTTGATACGTTTGACTTGCGGATTCCACAGGCGTTAGACATCGCTCGTGAAAAAGGGATCGAGGTCATCTTTGAGACGAGTGACTTGTTGACGGATCATCCGAATACAGCCCGTGTCTTACTCGAAGATGAGTTCGGGACATTTGAAATCGTCGGGATTTCAATCGGTGGGGGAACGATTGAGATCACGGAACTGAATGGGTTCCCGTTGAAATTGACAGGTGGAGGACCTGCGCTCGTCGTCTTGCATCATGACCGATTCGGCGCCATCGCTGCAGTGACCGGCGTTTTGGCAAACCATCAATTGAACATCGGGCATATGGAAGTGAGTCGTCACGAAAAAGGAATGCAAGCTTTGATGGCGATTGAGATTGATGAAACGATTCCTGCTGAAGTGATCGCAGAACTGGAACGGTTACCGCAAATCGAACGGATAGCTATTTTTGGGGAATAAGGAGAATGTGAGATGTTTAAATCAGTAGAAGAGTTAGTGACGATTGCCACAGAACGAGGCATCCCGATTTCTGAAGTCATGATCGAACAAGAGATGCACGTCAGACGCTCGAGCCGGGAGGACATCGTCGGGATGATGGACCGAAACCTCGAGGTCATGGAAGAAGCGGTTGAACGCGCCCTTCAAGGTGTCACATCGGTGACGGGATTGACGGGGAACGATGCCGTACTCATGCAAGAGTATATCCAATCAGGCAAATCACTGGCTGGAGACCTCATTTTAGATGCCGTGTCAAAAGCCATCGGGACGAACGAAGTAAATGCGGCGATGGGACGGATTTGTGCGACACCGACTGCGGGGAGTGCAGGCGTCGTACCTGGAACGTTATTCGCTGTGAAAGATCGTCTCGAGATGGACCGCGATGCGATGATTCGCTACTTGTTCACGTCAGGCGCTTTCGGTTTCGTGGTGGCGAACAACGCCTCGATCTCGGGAGCGGCAGGTGGTTGTCAGGCAGAGGTCGGTTCAGCGACCGGAATGGCTGCAGCCGCCATCGTCGAAGCAGCCGGCGGGACACCGGATCAGTCGGCGACGGCGTTCGCAATCGCCCTTAAGAACATGCTCGGTCTCGTCTGTGACCCGGTGGCAGGGCTCGTTGAAGTCCCATGTGTGAAACGAAACGCCATGGGTGGTGCCAATGCCATTGTCGCGGCGGACATGGCCCTCGCGGGAATCACATCACGCATTCCTTGTGACGAAGTCATTTCAGCGATGCATGAAGTCGGTCAAATGATGCCGACCGCATTGAAAGAGACGGCGAAAGGCGGACTGGCGAATACGCCGACGGCTCGTCGCCTCGAACGAAATATATTTGGAGCGAAAGAAGATGCAAAACAATGAACGACTGACGACTCTGAAAGGTGTCGGGCCAGAGATGGCCAAAAAACTAGAAGTGATGGGACTTGTTCGAATCGAGGACGTGCTAGAGCACGTCCCGTTTCGTTATGAGAATTATAACAGTGGGACCGTAACGACAGCCGTTCACGGTGACTTGGTCAAGTGGAGTGGGACGGTCCAGGCAGAACCGCTCGTTCGCTACTATAGTAAAGGAAAGAATCGACTTCAGTTCAGATTATTGTTAGAAGAACGTTATGCGGTCCAAGTGACGATGTTTAACCGCGCATTTTATAAAGAAAAGTTAGCAATCGGCGAGACCGTCACGGTCAAAGGGAAATGGGACATGAATCGGATGACGATCAGCGCGACCGACCTCGAATTTGGTGCTCCGTCAGGCGGACTTCAACCAATCTATTCATTACGAGCGGGACTGACACAAAAGAACTTTAGTCGTATCGTCAAGTTAGCATTTGAACAAGTGAGCGAGCTTCCGGAGCGTGTACCGCCGTCCATACGGGCCAGGTATCGACTTGAGGACCGGATGGATATGCTACGTGGTATGCATTTTCCAGATAGCGTGGAAACGTATAAGCAGGCGAGACGGAGTTATGTTTATGAAGAATGTCTCATGTATCAATTGAAATTGCAGGCGTTTCGGAAAATGGAGCGGTCAGGAAACGGTCGGGCCCTTCAACTCGATAAGCATCAATTGAACGAGTTCGTCAAACGACTCGCATTCCCGTTGACGGGAGCCCAGACACGGGTCATCCGTGAAATCGTATCCGATTTGGAGAAGCCAGAACGGATGAACCGATTGCTACAAGGGGATGTCGGGAGCGGGAAGACCGTCGTTGCCGCGATTGCCTTGTATGCGACCGTCATGGCTGGGTATCAAGGGGCGTTGATGGTGCCGACCGAGATTTTAGCAGAACAACATGCGACGTCTTTGCAGGAACTGTTTGAACCGTTTGGCATCACCATCGCCCTCTTGACGAGCTCGGTGAAAGGAAAGGCGCGAGAAGCGCTTCTAACGGCAATTCAATCAGGAGACGTCGACATCATCGTGGGGACACATGCGCTCATTCAAGGACCCGTCGAGTTTTCGAACTTACATTTGGCGATCACGGATGAACAACATCGATTCGGTGTCGAACAACGAAAGAAACTTCGCGATAAAGCGGAATTTGCGGACGTCTTATATATGACCGCGACCCCGATTCCGAGGACACTTGCCATCAGCGCTTTCGGAGAGATGGACGTCTCGACAATCGATGAGATGCCGAAAGGCCGAAAACCGATTGAAACATATTGGGCGAAGCAAGACCAAATCGACCGTGTCCATTCGATGGTCGACCGTGAATTGTCTCTCGGCCGTCAAGCATATGTGATCGCACCACTCATCGAGGAGTCGGATACGCTCGAGGTCGAAAGTGCGACGGCTTTGTATGAACTGTTGAAAGAACGGTTTCCGAACTATTCTGTGGGGCTGATGCACGGAAAGCTGTCGAGCGCAGAAAAAGACGACGTGATGAAGTCATTTGCTGACAACGCGACGCAAATTCTCGTATCGACGACGGTCGTCGAAGTCGGGGTGAACGTTCCGAACGCTTCACTCATCATCATCCATGACGCCGAGCGTTTCGGTCTCGCGCAATTGCACCAGCTACGTGGCCGCGTCGGTCGTGGTGCCCATCAATCGTTCTGTATCCTCGTCGGGGACCCGAAGTCAGATGTCGGGAAAGTACGACTGAAAACGATGACAGAGACGAACGATGGATTCGTATTGGCAGAGAAAGATTTAGAGTTACGTGGTGCCGGTGATTTCTTTGGTACCGCCCAAAGCGGTCTTCCGAGCTTCCGGGTCGCAGATCCCGTTCTCGATTTGAAAGTGATGGAAGTGGCCATGCAAGATGCCGTGAAACTTCTCGGGAGCGACGCCTTTTGGCATGACGCCCAATATGAAGGATTACGTGGCTATTTGAAACAACTCGACCTTCTCGTTGGGGAAAGGTTAGAATAATACTTGAAAATGACGACTAAAGAATATATACTGCTATTAGTACCAGGTATTAAGTTCTTTAGCGATTAGTTTAGGAGGGAACTGAATGCGGGTACCTAAGAAAGAGCGGCAACGCTTGTTACAAGAAACGATTGAGCGCAACCCGTTCATCAAAGACGAAGAACTATCAAAACAGTTTTCCGTCAGCATCCAGACGATTCGACTCGACCGGATGGAATTAAAAATTCCAGAAGTGAGGGAACGAATCAAACATGTGGCTTCCGAGCACCTCGATGAAGTCAAATCGCTTTCAATGAGCGAGGTCATCGGTGATATGATTGACTTGAAACTCGATGACTCTGCGATTTCTGTCCTCGATATAGAAAAAGAACACGTCTTTAGCCGCAATGAGATTGCACGTGGGCACGTCCTTTTCGCGCAAGCCAACTCGTTAGCGGTGGCGCTCATCAATGATGAATTGGCGTTGACCACTAAAGCGGAAATCCGGTTTAGTCGCCAGGTTCATCTTGGAGAGCGAGTCGTTGCCAAGGCTCGTGTGATGAAGCTAAGAGGGGACGGGAGAACAGACGTCACGGTCGAAAGTTATGTCGGTGAGGAGCGCGTTTTTGAAGGCGACTTCACGATTTACCGACGTGGTGAGGAGGAACAAGCATGAAATTAGCAATTGATGCAATGGGTGGCGATCACGCACCGAAAGCAATCGTAGAAGGTGTGAAACGGTTCGTCGAACAATATCCGAATGAACCGATGGAACTCTTTCTAGTCGGTGACGAGGTAAAAATTGCCTCTTATGGACTTGACGATCCTCGTGTGACGGTCGTTCCAGCAAGTGAAATCATTACAGGTGAGGATGAGCCTGTTCGTGCGGTCCGCCGCAAAAAGGACAGCTCGCTCGTCGTAGCGGCAAACCTTGTCAAAGAGGGGAAAGCGGATGCTCTCGTGTCTGCCGGGAACACCGGCGCCTTGATGGCAGCTTCTCTCTTCGTTATCGGACGAATCCCAGGAATCGAGCGTCCGGCATTATCTCCGACGTTCCCTACATATACAGGTAGTGGTGTCGTCGTGCTGGATGTCGGAGCGAATCCGGATGCGAAAGCGGAACATCTTGTGGATTATGCGATCATGGGTTCACTGTATGCAGAACATGTCCGTGGCATCAATTCACCGCGTGTCGCCCTTCTCAATATCGGGACGGAAGCCGGAAAAGGAAATGCGCTCACGAAAGAAGCGTTCCCCCTCCTTGAACAGGCCCCTGTCCACTTTGTGGGGAATGTCGAAGCGCGTGAAGCGATGTCGGGGGACGTGGACGTCATCGTGACGGAAGGATTTGCCGGAAACATCTTGTTAAAAGGTGTAGAAGGGTCCTCAGCGATGCTCATGAAGATGATGAAAGAACAATTCACGAGCAACCTTGTATCAAAACTTGCCGCTCTCATCTTAAAACCGAAATTAAGTCGATTGAAAGAAACGCTTGATTATCGTGAACATGGGGGAGCCGGATTATTCGGGATCAATGCGCCTGTCATCAAGGCACACGGATCGAGCGACGCACTTGCGATTGCGAGTGCGTTGAAACAAGCGAAAATCATGGTAGACCACGATGTCGTCGATAAAATCAAGCGTGCCAAAGCGATAGACTAAGCGAAAGCAGGTGAGGACATGGGGAAAGTAGCATGGGTGTTCCCAGGACAAGGCTCTCAAGCCGTCGGAATGGGGCAGACCTTTTTAGACCAACCTGAAGCCCTTCAGGCAATCGGGCGTCGACTCGGATTTGACCTTCTTGAAGTCATGTCTGCCGGGTCGAAAGAAGACCTACAAGAAACAGAAGTCGCACAACCAGCCATCGTGGCACATGCCTCGTTGCTTGCACAAGCCTATGCGGCAAACGGTGCGACACCAGATGTCGTCATCGGACATAGCGTAGGGGAATATGCGGCGCTCGTCTCAGCGGGGGTCATCGATTTAGAAGAGGCGACCGTGCTCGTTCGAGAACGTGGTAATTTGATGTCTTCTGTGAAAGATGGAACGATGGCGGCAGTCGTCGGAATGACCGATCTTCAAGAAGCGCTTCATATCACTGAAAAAATTAGCGCGAGTGGGGACTTGGTTCAAATCGCTAACTTGAACTGCCCTGGCCAGTTTGTCATTTCCGGGCAGATCGATGCGGTCGAACAGGCGAGTGTAGAATTGAAGGCAGCCGGCGCGAAACGTGTATTGCCGTTAAACGTCTCCGGTGCGTTCCACAGTTCATATATGATGCCGGTGGCGACACGTTTCCAAGATGTCCTCGCCTCATCACCGTTCCAAGAAGCGTCTGTCGATTTCATCTCGAATGTGGATGCGGCTGTGCATCGTGATCCGGAACATCTGAAAGCGTTGTTGACGAAACAACTGTATTCGTCGGTTCGTTTTGAAGAATGTGTTCGAAAAGCGATTGCAGACGGGGTGGACACGTTCATCGAATTCGGTCCATCGTCACCACTTTCAGGGTTGATTAAACGAATCGATTCGAATGTATCGATTCAAAAGGCGACCACGTTGGAAGAAGTCGCCTCGTTAGGAGGAGAAGTTCGTGCATGATCAAGTAGCGATCGTGACTGGCGCGTCCCGTGGAATCGGTGCGGCCATCGCGAAACGTTTAGGGGAAGACGGCTTCCGTGTCGTCGTGAATTACTCGGGTAGTGAAGAAAAAGCAAACGCTGTCGTGGCGGCCATCGTCGAAGCAGGTGGCGAAGCTACGGCCGTGAAGGCGGACGTCTCAAACGCTGACGACGTTAAAGCGCTCGTCAAGACGACGGTCGATACGTATGGACGCGTCGATTGTCTTGTGAACAACGCGGGCATCACACGTGACGGGTTACTTATGCGCATGAAAGAAACGGACTTCAATGACGTCTTATCGACGAACTTGAAGGGCGCGTTCCTCACATCGCAAGCGGTCACACGTTCGTTGCTCAAATCAAAATCGGGGCGAATCATCAATATCGCCTCGGTCGTCGGGATTACGGGGAATGCTGGACAAGCCAACTATGCGGCTGCGAAAGCAGGGCTGATCGGATTGACGAAATCAGTGGCACGCGAACTCGCAAGTCGTCATGTGACGGTCAATGCCGTTTGCCCAGGTTTCATCCAAACCGATATGACTGATGCCTTGACAGATGAACAGCGGAACGCTACACTCGAGCAAATTCCGTTCAATCGTTTCGGGCAAGTCGAAGATGTGGCGAATCTCGTCTCATTCTTAGCATCTGAACAAGCCGCTTACGTGACCGGTCAGACGATTGCCGTCGATGGCGGCATGACGATGGCGTAAAAGAGAACTTTACCAATAGACAGACATTTAATATACTTACCTTTGGAGGGATTTTATCATGACAAAAGAACAAATTTTAGTAGACGTACAAGAAGCAGTAGCAGAGAAGCTCGGGAAAGACATTTCTGAGATCACTGCAGAGAAATCGTTCAAGGACGACCTTGGCGCTGACTCGCTTGAAGTAATGGAAATGGTGATGGACCTCGAAGACAAATTCGACATCACGATTGAAGACGAAGACGCTGAGAAGCTTGCGACTGTTGGCGACGTAGTAGCGTATATCGAAACAAAAGTGTAATCAAGCCATCCCACCGCTCGGTTCCGAGCGGTGGGCTTGTGCTTATTCATGGAGGGAACTATGACAAAAGACAAACGACGGTTTGACCGTCAAGGGTCGGCGCAACGGCGCCGGCGTCAGGAAATGGAACGAGCACGCATCTTAGAATTATTCAAGTCATTAGAAGAGCGTTTAGACGTTCAGTTTTCGAATCACGACTTGCTCATGCAGGCGTTCACACACTCTTCATACGTGAATGAACAACGTGGATTACGAAAAGACAATGAACGCTTAGAATTTTTAGGGGATGCCGTGCTAGAATTGACCGTATCCCGCTTCCTATATGAGACTTATCCGGAGCGCTCCGAGGGGGAATTAACGAAATTACGGGCGGCGATCGTTTGTGAGCCGTCACTCGTGAATTTTGCGGAGGCCTATGCTTTCTCTGACTTCATCTTACTTGGAAAAGGTGAAGAGTTGACCGGTGGACGAAAACGTCCGGCACTACTTGCCGATGTATTCGAATCCTATATCGGTGCTCTTTATTTAGACCAAGGGATTGAGGCAGTCGAACGATTCCTCGCCGAAGCGGTTTTTCCGAAAGTCTTAGCGGGTGTATTTGAAGAACAGACCGATTTCAAGAGCCAGTTGCAGGAAAGTGTGCAACGGGAAGGCTTAGGTCCGGTCACGTATGAAATCATCGAGGAGCGAGGACCGGCGCATAGCCGTGAATTCGTTGCCCATGCACGGCTCAGTGACGACATTGTCGGAGAAGGAGTCGGGCGCTCTAAAAAAGAAGCCGAGCAGTTGGCGGCCAAAGAAGCGCTCATCGCGTTCAATCGACGTTACGCAGATCTATAAACAAAAAAGGAGTGGACCATTCGCAATGGTTCCACTCCTTTTTCATGTCAATTGGCCGAGTTCTTCGACAATCCCGTCGACTTCCGATAAAGAGAGGGAAGAACGTGTCATTACGTACTCGTAAATCTCTTTCACCGCTGATGGGTCAGCCGCATTATATTCTTCCGCCTTGATCGCACCGCGGTTAATAATGTTCATTTTGTCCAAAATCGCTTCAATCATCTGTTCATTCGTCATCTGTATTCCCCTTTCTACAGTTCTTTTAAGAATAGCATGATTCTGTCATTTTGACGAACTGTTAACTGTGGTAAAATATACAGATGAATGCTTACTGCGGATAGGATGGTCACGATGCACTTAAAACGAATCGAACTCGCCGGCTTTAAATCATTTGCCAAGCGAATTGAATTAGATTTCCGTCCCGGCGTCACGGCTGTAGTAGGGCCGAACGGAAGCGGAAAATCCAATATATCGGACGCTGTTCGCTGGGTACTTGGAGAACAGTCGGCCAAATCACTTCGCGGTGCCAAGATGGAAGACGTCATCTTCGCCGGAAGTGAAGGTGAGAATCACCGAAACGTCGCGGAGGTCACGCTCGTCCTCGATAATCGCGACGAACAGTTACGTCTCCCTTATGAAGAAGTGAGTGTGACCCGTCGCGTGACCCGAAGTGGGGACAGCGACTATTTTATGAATAAAAAACCATGTCGTCTTAAAGACGTCATTGACCTCTTTTTAGACACAGGTCTTTCCCGTGATGCGTTCGCGATCATCGGGCAAGGTCGAGTCGAGCAAGTCATTTCCGGGAAGCCGGAAGACCGCCGTGCCGTCATCGAAGAGGCGGCGGGTGTCCTTAAGTATCGCCAGCGTAAAAAACAGGCTGAGCGTAAATTGCAAGACACCGAATTGAACTTGTCACGTGTCGACGACATTTTATTTGAATTGGCTGACCGGGTGGAACCACTTCGTGAGCAGGCGGCGCTCGCTCGGGAATATACAGTGGCAAAAGCCCGTCATGACGAGCTCGAAACGGGAATCATGGGTGCCGAAATTCAGTTGCTCCAACAAGAAATTGAACAAGTGACGGTACGTCATACAGAATCGATCAAGCAGTTATCGGATTGTGATCGTTCGGTACAACACCTCACGGAGGAACGTACTCAACTTGAGGCTACGCTATCGACCCTTCGTGAAGAGTTATCCGAGATGAACCAAAAAGAGCGCGAACAGTCGACGTATGTCGAACGCTTGACGGGTGACATCAAGCTCGCGAAAGCACAAGAAGAGCATGGAGCCGAAATGAAAGAGCGTCTCGTCCGTCAACGTGAAGAAGTGAGCGCCGAGATGGAAGAACTCGAGACTCGACTGGCGGTCGTTCGTGACGAATTGTCTAAAAAAGTAGATACGTTGCGACAAACGACCGAGGCGAGAGATGCGCTTCAACAACAATTGACAGCCGCCTCGCGTGATTTCAATGCCGAGATCGAAGCGTTACAAAGTGAGGCATTCGAACTCGCGACAACGCGAGCGACAATCAGTAACCAACAAAAGCGGGAGCAACGGGATATCGATGTCGCCATCGAGTCGAAAGAACGTCTCCTTCGTGAGAACAAACATCGTCTTGATGATCGGTCTTCACAAGAAGCAACACTCGAAGCGGCACGGGAACAATATGAAGAAGTGCAAGGCCGTTTCGAACTACTGAGTAAAAAAGAAACGGAACTTCGCGACCAAGAGACGGCGATCCGTGAAAAGTTGACACGGGCAGAAACGTCTTACTATGACCTCGAACGTCGTCGTCAAAAGACGGAAGATCGGATTGAGATGCTCGAACGGATGAAGCAATCGTATGAAGGATATTTCCATGCGGTTAAGTTTGTATTGAAAGACCGTTCATCAGGTGTGCTTGGTGCCGTCGCTGAACTGATTCGTGTTCGTCCTTCGTATGAAGCCGCCATCGAAACGGCTCTCGGACAGACGCAACAACATGTCGTCGTCAAAGACGAGACAGTCGGACGTCATGAAATCGATCGATTGCGCAAAGCGAACGCAGGTCGCGCGACGTTCTTACCGATGACGACGATCAAACCAAGATTTGTACCGACTGAGGTGTTACATCGCCTCGAATCGATGACTGGATTTGTCGGGGTGGCATCTGATTTAGTCGAGACGGACGAGTCGTTCGAAACGTTGAAAAAATCACTTCTCGGTTCGGTGCTCGTCGCCGAGACGTTAGAAGTCGCGAACCGGATTGCGCAAATGACCGGATACCGTTTCCGCGTCGTCACGCTCGAAGGAGACATCGTGAACGTCGGTGGTTCGATGACCGGTGGGAGTCGTAAGCAAGGGGTGGCCTTGTTCACACAATCGCGTGAGTTAGACGACTTGAAACAAGGATTGACGCAAGGGCTTGCGATGCTTCATGAGCAAAAACAACGTCTTCAAGAATACACGGAAGCGTTGAAGACAATCACTGAAGCATTATCAACGCTACGAGACGAGAAACGTACCGTCGAAGGATCGCTTCGAGAGGTCGAGGCTACTTACCGTACCGCCGAACGCGCCTCGCTCGATGCCAAGTCACAACTTGAACTGTTCGATCATGAGATGCTGCGTTACGAGAAAACGATTGAGACGTCGACAGCCGAACTCGAACGTTTGACGAAAACGTTGGCAGATACGGATAAAGTGCAAGCGGACATTCGTGTTCGTCTAGAGTCGCTTCGTGCCGAACAGGCAAAAAGTGCCGAAAGTACGGGGCAACTTGAAGCGATGCTTCGTCAAAACGAGCTCGACCTACAACGCCATACGCTCGAAGAAGAACGGGTTCGCTATGAAGTGGAGCGCTTGACGACTGAACGGAAACGTCTACAGGACCGGACCGATCAGATGAATCGTGAACTTACGCGACTTGACAGTGGGGAAGTCGTCTCATCTGCCGAGTTAGAAGAGACGCTCGCTACGGCCAAGCTTGAATTCACCAACATTCAAGAGCGACTTCAAAACATGACGGCAACGCTCAAGTCAAATGAAGAGGCGTACCGCATCATGCGTCAACGTGTCGATCAAGCGACGGAAGCGCGGCGTCAAGCGGAAGCAGTCGTTCGAAAACTAGAGACGGCGAAACAAGAGTTCGAATTAAAACGACAGTGGAAGCTCGATGCGTTAGAGGAACACGGGCTCGTTGCAGAACTCTTACCGGCGCTTGAGATTCCTCTTGATGAGGCGAAAGAAGAGTTCAAATTGCTCGTTCGTCAAATTGAAGAGATCGGACCGGTTAACTTGAATGCGATCGAGGAGTTCGATAGCGTTCATGAGCGCTTTACGTTCTTGTCTGAACAGCGGGATGACTTGGTCAGTGCGAAAGAAGATTTGTATGAGATCATCGCCGAGATGGACCGTGAAGTGACACGTCTTTTCAAAGAGACATATACGAACGTTCGGGCACACTTCAAACAGACGTTCACCGAGTTGTTCGGTGGGGGAGAGGCCGATTTGAAATTGGTCGATGAGTCTGACTTGTTGAATACAGGGATTGAGATCGTCGCCAAACCGCCTGGCAAAAAGCTACAGACGCTCAGTCTGTTGTCTGGAGGAGAGCGGGCACTTACGGCAATCGCCTTACTGTTTGCGATTTTGAAAACGCGTCCGGTACCATTCTGTGTCCTCGATGAAGTCGAAGCGGCGCTTGATGAGGCGAACGTACATCGGTTCGGGGAATACATTCGCACGCTCTCAATCGACACGCAATTTGTCATCATCACGCACCGAAAAGGTACAATGGAAGCGGCAGATACGCTTTATGGCGTCACGATGCAACAGAACGGAGTGTCCGAAGTGTTATCGGTCGAACTGTCTGAAGCAAAACGTGTCGTAGAAATGGATGAAGAGATGGAGGAATCACGTTGAGTTTTTTCAAGAAATTAAAAGAGAAATTAACGACATCTACCCAAGAGGTGTCACAAAAGTTTACGGACGGATTGACGAAGACGCGTGACGGATTTGCGAGTGCCGTCAACGACCTCGTTTACCGTTTTCGCGAGGTGGATGAGGACTTCTTCGATGAACTCGAAGATTTGCTCATCCAAGCGGATGTCGGCGTCACGACGACGATGGACCTTGTCGAAGACTTGAAAGAAGAAGTCAAACGACGCAACTTGAAGGACCCGGTCGCTGTTCGGGATGCTCTCGTTGAAGTGGTGGCGAAACGCCTTCAGGAAGACGAATCTGACCGTGAACTGAACATGCAAGACGGGCTCACGGTCATCTTGTTTGTCGGTGTGAACGGGGTCGGGAAGACGACGACAATCGGAAAATTGGCGCATCAATTGAAGTCGGAAGGTCGTAACGTCATGCTCGCGGCAGGAGATACGTTCCGTGCAGGAGCGATCGAGCAACTTCAAGTATGGGGCGAACGCGTCGGAGTACCGGTCATTCGTCAAACGGAAGGGTCTGACCCGGCTGCCGTCGTATACGATGCAGTTCAATCTGCGAAGTCACGTAACATGGACGTGCTCATCTGTGACACGGCGGGACGCCTTCAAAATAAAGTGAACTTAATGAAAGAACTTGAAAAAGTGAAACGGGTCATCGAACGAGAAGTCCCGAACGGACCACATGAGGTCTTACTTGCATTAGATGCAACGACGGGACAAAACGCTATGATTCAAGCAAAAGCGTTCAAAGAAGCGACGAACGTGAGCGGAATCGTCTTGACGAAACTCGACGGTACAGCAAAAGGTGGGATTGTTCTCGCGATTCGAAATGAACTCGATATTCCGGTCAAATATGTCGGTCTCGGGGAGAAGATGGACGATTTGCAAGAGTTTGACCCAGAGCAGTTCGTCCTGGGGTTGTTCGGAGACGTTTTCGAGGACAAATCAGAAGAGGATTCAACTGAAAATGAGGACACAAACAAAGACCTCGCCTAAGTTTTACTGTTAAGAAAAAAACTTGACAAGTACTAGGCACGGCTGTACTATTGGTAGTTGTAAAGGGATTTCACTTAACATGTGGAGGTGAAAGGTTTGACGCTCGAAAAAACGAATCGCATGAACTATCTCATCGATTTCTATCAAGCGCTCCTCACACCGAAACAGCGCAACTATATGTCTCTTTATTACCTAGATGACTACTCGCTCGGAGAGATAGCGGAAGAGTTTGAAGTCAGCCGTCAAGCGGTCTACGATAACATAAAGCGTACAGAAACGATGCTTGAACAGTACGAGGAAAAGCTCGCTCTATTCGAAAAATTCGAACAGCGTCAGCAACTTCTTCAGACCCTCAAACGTCAAGTCGAGCTCACGGATGACGTGCAGGCTACGATTTCTGCGCTTGAGAATTTAGAGTAGGGGGCTGGAGCATGGCATTTGAAGGATTATCAGAACGGTTGCAATCGACGCTTTCAAAGATGCGCGGTAAAGGGAAAATCTCTGAGGCTGATGTCAAAGAGATGATGCGTGAGGTTCGCCTCGCCTTACTAGAAGCCGACGTCAACTTTAAAGTGGTCAAGCAATTCGTCAATGACGTGAAAGAACGTGCGGTTGGTCAGGATGTCATGAAATCATTGACGCCAGGTCAACAAGTCGTCAAAATCGTTCACGAAGAGTTGACGAATTTGATGGGAAGCGATGTCGTCCCGATCTCATTCAGTCAGAAACCACCGACAGTCGTCATGATGGTCGGTCTGCAAGGGGCAGGTAAGACGACAACGACCGGGAAGCTAGCGAACTTGATTCGCAAAAAGCATAACCGCAGTCCACTTCTCGTCGCGGCGGATATTTATCGTCCGGCGGCAATCAAGCAGCTCGAGACACTCGGGAAACAACTCGATTTACCGGTCTTCTCACTTGGCGATCAAGTGAAGCCAGAAGAGATTGTGACGAAAGCGCTCGAGTACGCAAAAACAAATCATCACGATTTCGTGTTGATCGATACGGCGGGTCGCCTTCATATCGACGAGACGCTCATGGGTGAGCTCGAAAATGTGAAGACGATTGCCAAACCAAATGAAATCTTCCTTGTCGTCGACTCGATGACAGGTCAAGATGCGGTCAATGTGGCCGACAGTTTTAATGAGAAACTCGGAATCACCGGGGTCGTGCTCACAAAGCTCGACGGAGATACACGAGGCGGGGCAGCCCTTTCGATTAAGGCAGTCACGGGAGCGCCGATTAAATTCGTCGGTCTCGGCGAAAAGTTGGATGCCCTCGAACCATTCCATCCAGAACGCATGGCGTCACGGATCCTTGGAATGGGGGACGTGCTCTCGCTCATTGAAAAAGCCGAGACACAGATGGACCAAGACGCAGCGAGAGAGCTAGAAAGCAAAATTCGTGACGCGTCATTCACGTTCGATGATTTCATTGAACAGTTGGGTCAAGTGAAAAACATGGGCCCGATTGATGAATTACTTTCGATGTTACCTGGTGCAGGTAAGATGAAAGGGTTGAAAAACGTCCAAATCGACGAAAAACAACTCGATCACGTCGAAGCGATCATTCGCTCGATGACAAAACATGAGCGCGCCAACCCGGAAGTGCTCAATGCGAGTCGTCGGAAGCGAATCGCAAAAGGGAGCGGTCGCTCGATTCAAGAAGTGAACCGTCTCATCAAACAGTTCGATGACATGAAGAAGCTGATGAAGCAAATGTCAGGACAAATGAAAGGGAAGAAAAAGGGCCTCGGTCTTCCATTCTTCTAACAAAAACTTTTGTCAGTCGAACGAAAAAGCTGTATACTATAAAAGTTGTCAATTCTTAAACACATGATGGAGGTATATTACCATGGCAGTTAAAATTCGTCTTAAGCGCATGGGCGCAAAAAAATCACCTTTCTACCGTATCGTTGTAGCAGACTCACGTTCACCACGTGACGGTCGCTTCATCGAGCAAGTTGGTCACTACAACCCGGTTGCAAAACCAGAAGCTGAAGTTCGCATCAACGAAGAACTCGCTCTCAAATGGTTGGCAGACGGCGCGAAGCCATCTGACACAGTACGTAACTTGTTCTCTAAAGCAGGGATCATGGAGAAATTCCACAACGCGAAAAACGCGAAGTAATGATGTGGCCGACCTTTTCTGAGGTCGGCCTATTTTGTTGAGGAGGGAACGCGAATGGATTGGTTATACGTTGGGAAAATCGCCAATACGCACGGCCTTAAAGGGGAAGTGAAAATTTTGGCGGCGACAGATTTTCCGGAAGAACGCTTTAAAAAAGGAAACACGTTGTTCCTTGACGTGGACGGAACGAAACAAGAGATGACGATCACGACGTATCGTCCGCACAAGCAGTTCCATCTCGTCACGTTCAAAGGGTTTGAGAACATCAACCTCATCGAAAAATATAAAGGGTTGAAGTTATATGTCCATGCCGAACACGTGCATGATCTCTCGGAGAACGAATATTACTATCATGAGATTATCGGTTGTGAGGCAATCGTCGATGGCGAGTCGATCGGTGTGATCGATGATATCTTTGAGACGGGTGCGAACGACGTATGGGTCATCAAACGCCCAGGTAAATCGGACGCCCTCATCCCTTATATCGAATCGGTCGTTAAAGAGATTGACGTCGAAGCAAAACGTGTCGTCATCACACCGATTCCTGGAATGATTGACGATGAAGATTGATGTGTTGACGTTATTCCCGGACATGTTCAAGACGCTCGACCATTCCATCGTCGGCCGCGCGAAAGCGCTCGGACAAGTGGAGA
Source organism: Exiguobacterium sp. s129 (assembly GCF_018617585.1). Taxonomy (GTDB): domain Bacteria; phylum Bacillota; class Bacilli; order Exiguobacteriales; family Exiguobacteriaceae; genus Exiguobacterium; species Exiguobacterium aestuarii_A. Next base: position 185,991 of record NZ_JACSKL010000003.1, on the reverse strand, counting down.
TGTCGTTCATCAATTTCCGGGATTTTTCAACGAACAAGCATCATAAAGTCGACGATTATCCGTACGGAGGAGGGGCGGGCATGTTGCTCACCCCACAACCAATCTTCGATGCGTTTGACTCGATCGAGGCGAAGTCACCACGTGTCATCCTTACGACACCGACCGGAAAACCGTTTAATCAGCAGATGGCGGAAGAATGGGCCCGGGAAGAACATCTGATCTTTTTGTGCGGGCATTATGAAGGATTCGACCAGCGTATCCACGATGAACTGGCGACAGACGAAGTGTCGATTGGCGACTTTGTCTTGACGGGTGGCGAACTCGCGACAATGGCGATGATTGATGCGACGGTGAGACTGCTCCCGGACGTCCTCGGCGATCAGGCGAGCCATGAGGACGATTCGTTCTCAACCGGTCTACTTGAATATCCGCACTATACACGCCCTGCCGATTTTCGTGGGTTGAAAGTACCGGATGTACTCCTTTCTGGAAATCACGCCCGCATCGAGACGTGGCGACGCGAACAATCACTCGAGCGAACGTATCGACGTCGACCGGATTTACTCGAGCAACTCGAGCTGACAGAAGACGATAAAAAATTTCTCCAATCGTTGCGCGATTGAGAAATATATGCTATGTTTGAGCATGTGGGTTAAACCCATCGATTACCGATGTTCCGCTATTGGATGCTTGGGCATATGAAGATATGAACATTGAAGAAAAAGGAGATATGATTCATGAACACACAAAAACTGTTCCGTGAAATCACAGAAGAACAATTCAAATCGGACGTACCTGCTTTCCGTCCTGGTGACACAGTACGTGTCCACGTTAAAGTTGTAGAGGGAACGCGTGAGCGTATCCAGATCTTCGAAGGTGTTGTAATCAAGCGTAAAGGTGGCGGCATCAGCGAAACATTCACAGTCCGTAAGATTTCTTACGGCGTAGGTGTTGAGCGTGCATTCCCGCTTCACTCACCACGCGTTGCACAAATCGAAGTCGTACGCTACGGTAAAGTTCGCCGTGCGAAACTTTACTACCTCCGTAACCTTCGCGGTAAAGCAGCACGTATTAAAGAAATCCGTCGTTAAGATGGGAATTAAGCTTGTCGCTTGCGACAAGCTTCTTTTTTTCTAGTACAATAAGTTCAAATGGATAGAGGAGTGAGTGAAGTTGAAAGAAGTGTTTAGTTGGCTCAAGGCCATCGTTGTCGCTCTTGTCATCGCGTTCGTCATCCGGACGTTCATCTTCGTTCCTGTCATCGTTGAAGGGGAGTCGATGATGCCGACACTCCACAATGCGGATCGAATGATCGTCAGTAAAATTTCGAACTATGTTGGTGAGCTAGACCGAGGTGATATCGTCGTATTCCATGCGACAGAATCAAAAGATTATATTAAACGTGTCATCGCCATTCCAGGCGACACGCTCGAATATCGAGATGACGTGCTCTATATTAACGGTGAAGCGGTAGAAGAACCGTATTTAGACGAGTTCCGCGCACAGATGAACGGGTTCCCGCTGACGGAGAATTTCACGCTTGAACAAGTGACAGGCGAGTCAGTCGTCCCTGAAGACTCATACTTCGTCATGGGAGACAACCGTCAAAACTCGAAGGACAGTCGTGAAATCGGATTTGTGTCGAAAGAGGAGATTGTCGGTAAGACGAACTTCATCTTCTGGCCGCTCGACGATGTTGGCACGGTAGAAGATTAAGGTGGTGCTTTTTTGGCAATTCAATGGTTTCCTGGCCACATGGCCAAAGCAAGAAGACAAGTAACTGAAAAATTAAAATTGATCGATGTCGTCATCGAGCTCGTGGATGCACGCGTGCCACAATCGAGCCGTAACCCGATGGTCGATGAGATCACGGCAGGCAAGCCGCGACTCATCGTCCTCAACAAAGCGGACATGGCCGACCCGGTCGTGACGGACGCGTGGTTACGTGCCCTGAAGCGAGAAGAGGTCGAAGTCGTCGCAGTTGATGCGAAGCATAGCAAAGGCTTGAAACAGCTCATCACAGGCGCTCAAAAGTTGATGCAAGAAAAACATGATCGCATGCGTGAAAAGGGACGTAACCCTGGCCCGATTCGTGCGCTCATCATCGGAATCCCGAACGTCGGGAAGTCGACGCTCATCAACCGTCTCGCAGGTCGTAACATCGCCATCACAGGCGATCGACCGGGTGTGACGAAGCGTCAACAGTGGATCAAGATGAAGGGTGGCGAGATGGAGCTCTTAGATACGCCAGGTATTCTCTGGCCGAAGTTTGAGGACCAACTCGTCGGATATCGTCTCGCCGCGACCGGCGCTATCAAAGACGAGATTCTCAATTTAGATGATATCGCCTTGTATACGGTTCGTGAGTTGCATGCTCGTTATCCGGAACAATTAAAGGAACGATTCAAACTCGAAACGTTACCGGAGGACGGCGTGGAACTCCTTGAGATGATCGGGAAAAAGCGTGGTCTCATCAGTGGCGGTTACGTCGATTTTGAGAAGGCGAGCGAACTACTTTTGAATGAACTACGGCATGAAAAAATCGGACGGATCTCGCTTGAGACACCGGCTGACCATGAAATGGCGTAAAGTCCTGTGTAAACAGGGCTTTTTTGAATAGGAGGAAGAACGTGACGATTCAACAGATTAAACAACAACTAGCGGACATCCGATATGAAGAATGGGTACAAATCTTCCCGACCTTGTCACAAGACCCCCGAGCAGGCGTGCAAACGTTGCTTCGGCAAAAAGAGCGCCAATTCGAGCGAGAACAAGCATTACAAGAGGATTTCGAGCGTCGAATGTCATATGAACGTGAATGGAAGTCACAAGGATTCACCCGAATTGTAGGAGTCGATGAGGTCGGACGTGGACCGCTCGCAGGACCGGTCGTGGCGGCTGCCGTCTTACTACCGGAAGGGTTTTATATCGCAGGGTTGGACGATTCGAAGAAAATGTCGAAAACGGCGAGAGACACGGCATACGATCACATCATGGAAGTCGCGAAAGTTGGTGTCGGAATCGTCGATCCTGCGGTAATCGATGAGGTCAACATCTATGAGGCGACGAAGCTCGCGATGATGGAGGCGATTCGTCAAGTCGGGGAGGTCGATGCTTTATTGATTGACGCCATGAAACTGGACCTCGACATTCCTCAGCAGTCCTTGATTAAAGGGGACACGCTCAGCGTCTCAATCGCTGCGGCGAGTGTTGTCGCTAAGGTCGTCCGGGACCGGATGATGGAAGAATACGACCGGACGTATCCCGGTTACGGGTTTGCCAATAACGCCGGGTATGGGACAGAGGCTCATTTAGAAGGATTGAGACGTTACGGGGTGACACCGATCCATCGTCGTACATTCGCCCCGATCAAGCATATGTGAAAGGAGTGATGGCGTTGCGCATCGATCATCAAGGAGTTTTACCATTCAAAGTGGCCGAACAGACGTCGCGACCGCTTTTGCTCGGGAATACAATTGTCGGGAAGGTGCTACAACTTCTGCCCGGCAATGAGGCGGTCATGCAGTTGCCGCAAGGAATCTTTCGGGTAGGTATCAATGCGAACGTGAAAGAGAACGTGACGTATAAGATGATCGTCACGGACGTCGAGCCGAAGCTCGTCTTGAAAGTCGTCCCACAAGCGTCAGAAGCGCTCATGCCTTCCAAATCACCTCTCCAGACGTTAGGGGAACAACTTGCCCGTTTCATTCGCGAACCGATTCCGACACCAGAATCGGTCAAGACAGCCGGGAAAACGATGCTAGAGAGCGGAGCGGGGTCTGATGTAAAGGCGCTCGTCGGCGAGCTGTTCAAGGCGAAAGGCGAGCCGAAGTTCGAGCAGTTCGTGCGAACCCAGGAAGCGTTCAATGCGACCCAGAGCCCCCCGTTCGTCGCTCAAGCATTTCACATACCGCATTTAGGTCCGTTTGAACACGTTCAACTTCGTTTAGAAGCACCAAAACGAGAGGCGATTGATTCTGATCATGCTCGAATCGTCTTGTTTCTTGAAACGCCGCGATTCGGCGAAACAGGAATCGATGTGTTGATTCAAAAACGGTATGTATCCGTTCGGGTATTTAATGAGACTCACGATTTAAGTCCATACGTTCGTACATACGAACCGCTTCTAAAAGAAGGGTTGAAACGTGTCGATTTCGATTTGTCTTCTTTTTCATACGAAGCAAAGCGTGAGCGTGTGCCAGAGACATTTGCGCCTCTCGGAAAGGTGGATCTCCAAATATGAACGATCCAAAGAAAGCAATCGCTCTGTCATATGAGCAATCAATGGATGCCCCGCACGTCGTGGCGAAAGGGATGGGGATTGTCGCTGAGCGGATGCTTGAGATTGCCCAAGCGAACGGAATTCCTGTTCATGAGGACCCGGCACTCCTCTCCTTACTCTCAGCATTAAACATCGAAGAGCAGATTCCGGAGGACGTTTATCAAATCATTGCCGAACTTTTTGTCTTTCTTTATCAGATGGAACAAGATAAAATTTGATTTGTCTAGGGTTATATGTGAAAAAAAGATGAAAACTTAAAGCAAGAACGATAGACAGCGCTTTCAGTTTTTCGTTACAATAGACGTGCCGATATTAAAGGGGACTAAGGGGGAAAACATATGAATATCCATGAGTATCAGGCGAAAGAATTGCTAAGAGAGTTTGGGGTAGCCGTTCCGACGGGTTATCCAGCCTTTACTGTTGAAGAAGCTGTAGCAGCAGCTGCTAAGCTTGACGGTGAGTTGAAAGTTGTAAAAGCTCAAATCCACGCAGGTGGACGCGGTAAAGCAGGTGGCGTCAAACTTGCGAAGACAGATGAAGAAGTGAAGCAATACGCGACAGAAATTCTCGGAAAAACGCTCGTGACACACCAAACAGGTCCGGAAGGAAAAGTTGTCCAGCGTCTCTATATCGAAGAAGGTTCTGCGATTGACCAAGAATTTTACTTAGGACTCGTGCTTGACCGTTCGATCGGCCGAATTGTCATCATGGGTTCATCAGAAGGTGGTATGGACATCGAGGAAGTCGCTGAACATACACCTGAGAAGATTCATAAAGAGATCGTCGATCCGGTTGTGGGCTTGCGTCCATTCCAAGCACGTCGTCTCGCATTCCAAATGGAAGTCCCGACGAAACTTGTGAACAAGTTCAGTGACATGGTCATGAAGTTGTACAAAGTATATGTCGAGACAGATTGCACAATCGCGGAAATCAACCCGCTCGTCACGACGAAAGACGGAAACGTCATCGCGCTCGATGCGAAGTTGAACTTCGATAGCAACGCACTTTATCGTCACTCAGATATCCTTTCGCTTCGTGATACGACGGAAGAAGATCCACGTGAAGTCGAGGCATCAAAACATGACCTCAGCTATATCGCACTTGATGGAAACATCGGTTGCCTTGTCAACGGTGCAGGCCTTGCGATGGCAACGATGGATATCATCAAACATTACGGCGCTGAACCCGCTAACTTCCTCGATGTAGGTGGCGGTGCGACGAAAGAAAAAGTTACAGAAGCGTTCAAATTGATTTTGTCTGATGACCAAGTCAAAGGAATCTTCGTTAACATTTTCGGTGGAATCATGAAGTGTGACATCATCGCAGAGGGGATTGTCGCAGCTACGAAAGAAATCGGACTCGACTTGCCACTCGTCGTTCGCTTAGAAGGAACGAACGTTGATGCCGGGAAGCGCATTCTCGATGAATCTGGACTTGCGATCACGACAGCTAGCTCGATGGCTGACGGTGCGGAAAAAATCGCAGCACTTGTTCGATAAGGGGGAAACGACATGAGTATTTGGGCGAATAAAGATACGAAAGTCATCATTCAAGGGATTACAGGGAAACAAGGTTTGTTCCACGGTGAACAGATGCTTGCTTATAACACGAAATTAGTCGGTGGGGTCACGCCAGGTAAAGGTGGTACGACCGTTCTCGATAACGTTCCGGTCTTCAACACAGTCTCTGAGGCGGTCGAAGCGACTGGTGCAAACGCATCAATCATCTACGTACCACCAGCTTTCGCAGCTGACTCGATCATGGAAGCGGCGGACAGTGGCATCGAACTCATCATCTGTATCACTGAAGGCATTCCTGTAGTGGACATGATCCAAGTGAAACGTTATCTCGAAGACAAGCCGGCTCGCTTGATCGGACCGAACTGTCCTGGAATCATCACGCCAGGAAAAGCAAAACTTGGAATCATGCCTGGCTATATTCATACGAAAGGGCATGTCGGAATCGTGTCACGTTCTGGAACACTCACGTATGAGGCGGTTCATCAGTTGACGACGGCAGGGATTGGTCAATCGACAGCTGTCGGAATCGGGGGAGACCCAGTCAACGGAACAAACTTCATCGATACGCTCAAAGCGTTCAACGAAGATGAGGACACGAAAGCTGTCATCATGATCGGGGAAATCGGTGGAACAGCTGAAGAAGAGGCGGCTGAATGGGTGAAAGCGAACATGACGAAACCAGTCATCGGCTTCATCGGCGGACAGACGGCTCCTGAAGGCAAACGTATGGGACATGCCGGCGCAATCATCTCAGGTGGTAAAGGGACGGCTGCTGAAAAGATAAAGACGTTGAACGCGAATGGAATCGAAGTAGCTGAAACACCAGCTGTCATCGGTGAAACGTTGATTCGTGTCTTGAAAAATGAAGGTCTATACGAAGCGTGTGTCACGGGTCAACCGACGACATAAGAATCATGAGGGATGCTTGCATCCCTCATTTTTTTAAAGGAGAGATTGTGATGAATCAAACAATAGCTCGGTTTGCCGCTGCACGAATTCCGGTTGAGTTTGTGCATCATTATTTGAACGGGACGCTAGAAGCACATCGCACTCATTTTTCTTCACATGTCTGGAAGCGAGCTCATTCTGCGCTCCGCTCGTCCGAATCGTATTCCCGCTTCGTCACTTGGGAAGATGAAACGTTCCCGAAACGATTGCTCGAGATTCCTAACCCGCCGTACTGTTTGTTTTACGATGGAGATTTAGAGGTACTACAAGAAAGAACGACCGCGATGGTCGGAAGTCGTGAATTGAATCGAATTAGTCAATCGTTAGTGCAACACTATCACTCTTTAATAGAAGAAACTGTTTCCGTTTCAGGTGGAGCGCTTGGCATTGATGGTCTTGTCCACGCACACGCGTTAAATAAACATCGTCCGACCGTGGCGGTGCTCGGAGCTGGACTGAACAACCTCTATCCAGCAGCGAATCGACAGTTGCTCTTGAGGATTCCGAAGCAAGGGATTCTCTTAAGTGAGTATGCCCCGAACACACCTGTTCAAAAATTTCAATTTTTGGAAAGAAATCGATTGGTGAGCGGTCTCGGTGACACGCTCGTTGTCTTACAGGCGAGACGAAAGAGCGGAACGATGAATACGGTCGGACACGCGCTAGAGCAGGGAAAGACGGTGTTCGCCGTACCCGGTTCACCGCTTGATCCATTGGCGGAAGGACCGAATCGATTGATTGAAGAAGGCGCGATTCCATTGACGAATTCCGATCAAATTATTCGAGATCTCAGGATTGTACGTTGACAAACCGGTGAGAACATGAATATTATGGTAGGGATTTAAATGACCTCTAAAAGGGGAGCAGATGTATGGCAAAATATTTGGTGATCGTTGAGTCACCTGCGAAAGCAAAAACAATTAAACGTTATTTAGGTCCGAATTATATGGTCAAAGCTTCGATGGGACACGTCATCGATTTACCGAAGAGTCAACTCGGTGTAGACGTCGAACACGACTTTGAACCGAAGTATATTACCATCCGTGGTAAAGGACCCGTATTGAAAGAATTGAAGACAGCGGCGAAAAAAGCCACAAAAATCTTTCTCGCAGCCGACCCCGACAGAGAAGGGGAAGCGATTGCCTGGCATTTGGCTCGCGCACTCGGCGTAGATGAAACGACTGAATGTCGTGTCGTCTTTAACGAGATCACAAAAGATGCAATTAAAGAATCATTTAAACATCCACGTAAAATCAATCATGACCTCGTCGATGCGCAACAAGCACGACGGATTTTAGATCGTCTCGTCGGATACGGGATGAGTCCGTTATTATGGAAGAAAGTCAAAAAAGGACTATCTGCCGGACGAGTTCAGTCAGTTGCCGTGAAGATGATCATCGACCGTGAACGCGAGATCAATGCGTTCGACCCAGAAGAATATTGGACGATCAAGCTCGACTTGAATCATGACGGGGAGACGTTCGAGACTTCATTTTACGGAAAAGATGGGAAAAAGATGGAATTGAAGTCGGAAGAAGACGCTCAAGCCGTCCTTGATGCCATCAACGACGAATTCAAAGTCATCGACGTGACGAAGAAAGAACGTAAACGCAACGCTTCGTTGCCGTTCACGACAAGTTCGTTGCAACAAGATGCGGCACGTAAATTGAATTTCCGTGCGAAAAAGACGATGATGCTCGCCCAACAATTATATGAAGGAATCGACCTCGGTAAGAAAGAGGGAACGGTCGGTTTGATTACGTATATGCGTACAGACTCGACACGAATCTCGGACTTGGCGAAGGGAGAGGCGAAAGAATACATCGAATCGACATTCGGTGAAGAATACGTCGCCTCACAGAAGCAAAAGGAAAAGAAAGCGGCCAACGCACAGGATGCGCACGAAGCGATTCGACCGACTTCTGCACTCCGCGACCCCGCTTCTTTAAAACCTTATTTGTCTCGTGACCAGTTACGTCTTTATAAATTAATTTGGGAACGTTTGATTGCGAGTCAAATGGCACCTGCTGTACTCGATACCGTCAAGATCGATGTAGAGTCGAACGGGATGATTTTCCGTGCGAATGGTTCGACCGTCAAATTCCCAGGTTTCATGAAAGTGTATATCGAATCGAAAGATGATGATATCGAGGACGCGAACCAAGAGAAAGAAGGCTTACTACCACCTCTTGAAGTCGAAGATACGGTCAGCTTTGAAGCGATTGAGCCGAAGCAACACTTCACGCAACCACCACCTCGTTACACGGAAGCACGACTCGTCCGCGCGATGGAAGAGCTCGGTATCGGTCGCCCGTCAACGTATGCGCCGACACTCGACACGATTCAGCGTCGTGGTTATGTCGTCTTAGAAGAGAAGAAGTTCCTTCCGACAGAGCTCGGGGAACTCGTCATTGAAATGATTGATGAATATTTCAATGACTTCATCACCGTCCAGTTCACGGCCGATATGGAAACGCTCCTTGACTCGATTGAGCATAAAGAAGTGGAGTGGACAGAAGTCGTCGCCCCAATCTATCGTTCATTTGAGAAACGCTTGAAGCGTGCCGAAGAAGAAATCGAAAAGATTGAAGTGAAAGATGAGCCTGCGGGAATCGATTGTGAAGTTTGTGGTTCACCGATGGTCATCAAGATGGGTCGATACGGTAAGTTTATGGCTTGCTCGAACTTCCCGAACTGTACGAACACGAAACCAGTTCAAGTTGAGATTGGTGTCCCTTGCCCAGACTGTAAGGACGGACAAATCGTGGAACGTCGTAGTAAAAAAGGTCGCCTCTTTTATGGCTGCTCGAACTATCCAGAATGTGAGTTCGTCTCATGGGATAAACCGGTTGCGAAACCGTGCCCAGTATGCGACAGTTTGATGGTCGAGAAGAAAATTAAAGACGGCGTGAAATATCAATGTACGAAATGTACCCATACCGAGGTACATCAGCAAGAGGAGGATTAATGTTGCAACAACGTGTAACTGTAATCGGAGCCGGTTTGGCCGGTTCCGAAGCGGCTTGGCAACTCGCCAAGCGCGGCATTCAAGTAGATTTGTATGAAATGAGACCGGTCCGTCAAACACCGGCGCACCACACGGATCAATTCGCGGAGCTCGTTTGTTCGAACTCGCTTCGGGCGAACGGCCTTCAAAACGCGGTCGGCGTCTTGAAAGAAGAGATGCGTACACTTGACTCACTCATCTTGAAAGCGGCAGACACGGCAAGCGTCCCAGCTGGTGGCGCCCTTGCTGTGGACCGTCATGAGTTTGCTGGATTCATCACGGAGAAGTTGAAGAACCATGAAAACGTCACGGTGCATACCGAGGAATTAAAAGAAATTCCTGAAGGGATCGTCATCGTCGCGACAGGGCCATTGACGTCTCCAGATTTATCGGCATCGCTCAAAGCGTTCACAGGGGAAGATTATCTTTACTTCTACGATGCAGCCGCTCCAATCCTAGATGGCGATACGATCGATCGCGATAAAGTGTATTTGAAGTCGCGTTATGATAAAGGTGAAGCCGCATACTTGAACTGTCCGATGACAGAAGAAGAGTTTGACGTCTTTTACGAGGAATTGATCAAGGCGGAAGTCGTTCCGTTAAAAGAGTTCGAAAAAGAGATTTACTTCGAAGGTTGTATGCCGTTTGAAGTCATGGCAGAGCGTGGGAAGAAGACGCTTCTCTTCGGACCGATGAAGCCGGTCGGTCTAGAAGATCCGAAGACGGGTAAACGTCCGTATGCGGTCGTTCAACTTCGTCAGGACAACTCAGCAGGAACGCTTTATAACTTGGTCGGCTTCCAGACGCATTTGAAGTGGGGCGAACAGAAGCGTATTATCCGTCTCATCCCTGGACTCGAAAATGCAGATATCGTTCGTTACGGTGTCATGCACCGTAACACGTTCATCAATTCACCGAGCTTGTTGAAACCGACGTATCAGGCGCGCACGCGTGACACATTATTCTTTGCCGGTCAGATGACAGGTGTAGAAGGATACGTGGAGTCAGCAGCGTCAGGATTGTTGGCGGGAATCAATGCAGCGAAGATGATCGCAGGAGAAGAGCTCGTCGTTTTACCACGTGAAACGATGCTCGGTTCGATGGCGCACTACATCACGACGGCGGACGGGAAGCACTTCCAGCCGATGAATGCGAACTTTGGATTGGTCCCATCTTTAGAGGACGCTCCGAAGAAAATGAAAAAACAAGAACGGTACGAGCGTTACGCCAACCGTGCTTTAGAAACGATTCAACAGTTTAAGGACCTTTGAACAGGAGAGCCAGTTTTTGGCTCTTTTGTTTTGAAATAAAGTTTCAATTGTGTATTTTGTTTCATACTTTGAAAATTTTCAGATTATTGAACGACTATCTATTGTCACCATACATTCTGTATGCTATGCTAATTTCGATTTGACGAGAACATGCGTTTTTACGTGTCATCGAGGAGGCGATAAAATGGGATTCTTAGAGGATCGACAATCATTTTTACGCTACTGCCAAATTGAACGTCGACTGTCTCCTCATACGAAACGCTCCTACGAGCAAACGCTCGATCAGTACGCCGCATATTGCCAATCGACGCATCAAGATCCCTATGATGCACAGACGGCGCGGCGTTATTTATATGTCCTTTATGAGAAACAATTGGCCGCGTCTACGGTGTCCCAGAAAGTATCTTGCCTTAAACAGTTCGGGAAATATATGGCGAGAGAACATGGGGGAGAGCCCTTGTTCCACGACCTGACTTCACCGAAAAAGCGACAATCCTTGCCGACGTTCGCCGTACCGTCCGAAGTCGAACGGTTGTTAGAGGCGGCTTCCATGCAAGACGACCCTTTTTTACAGGCGAGAGACGTGGCAATTATTGAGGTGTTGTATGGAACGGGAATCCGTGTCGCAGAGCTTTGTGGGATGAACCTATCCTCCTTTGACGATGTCTTATCTTTCGTCCATGTGATGGGGAAAGGAAAGAAAGAACGGTACGTTCCAATCGGTCAATATGCCGTACAAGCATTGAAGCGCTATGTAGAAATACGGAAAGACGTCGGACTCCCGACGGAAAACGCATTATTTTTGAGTCAAAAAGGGAATCGGATGACAACAGACCAAATTCGGTATGTCATGAAGCGTTTGAGAAAAGACAGTGGGGTACATAAGCCGTTGACCCCTCACTCGTTGCGACATAGCTTTGCAACGGACCTATTGGAGCGGGGAGCGGATTTGCGCGCCGTTCAAGAATTGCTCGGTCACGAGTCCTTGTCGACGACCGGACGCTATACCCACGTATCGACTGAACGACTACGTTCGATTTATCAAGCGACACATCCAAGAAAGTAGGAGGTTACGATATGTTTCATGCAACAACGATTTTTGCAGTTCGACACAATGGCCAATGCGCGATGAGTGGAGATGGCCAAGTCACATTCGGGAATGCCGTCATCATGAAAAATAAAGCGAAGAAAGTCAGACGCCTATACGGCGGGAAAGTCGTTGCCGGTTTTGCAGGTAGCGTAGCCGATGCTTTCACATTGTTTGAAAAGTTTGAATCGAAACTTGAAATGTATAACGGTAACTTACCGCGTGCTGCGGTCGAGCTTGCCAAAGAGTGGCGCGGGGATAAAATCTTGCGGCAACTCGAGGCGCTATTGATTGTGATGGATGCTGACCATTTACTGCTCGTCTCTGGGAATGGAGAAGTGATTGAGCCGGATGACGGTATCCTTGCGATCGGTTCGGGTGGAAATTACGCACTCGCAGCAGGGCGTGCGCTCGTCCGCCATTCCGCTGAGAAGTCAGCAGAAGCAATCGCTCGAGCCGCTCTCGAGATTGCCGGTGAGCTTTGCGTGTATACGAATGATCAAGTCATTGTAGAAACGATCGGAGGCGATGCTGAATGAATCGAGAGTTGACACCAAGACAAATCGTATCGGAACTGGACAAGTTTGTAATCGGTCAGAAGGACGCCAAACGAGCTGTATCGATTGCATTGCGTAATCGTTATCGTCGCCAGAAATTAAGTGCAGACCTTCGTGATGAAGTCACACCGAAAAACATTTTGATGATCGGACCGACTGGGGTCGGGAAGACCGAAATCGCACGTCGTTTAGCGAAGTTGGTCGGGGCACCGTTCGTCAAAGTGGAAGCGACGAAATTTACGGAAGTCGGTTACGTCGGTCGTGACGTCGAGTCGATGGTACGAGATCTCGTCGAAGCATCCGTTCGTCTCGTGAAAGAAGAGAAGAAAGAAGACGTGAAGGAGCCGGCAGAGCGAGCGGCGACAGAACGATTATTAGATGCCTTACAAGGGAAAGCGAAAGCCGCACCGAGCGCGTCAAACCCGTTCGAGGCGTTGTTCGGTGGGCAGACACAACAGCCTGAATCGACAACGGATACGTCAAAGAATGACCGGGCACAGCTTCGCCGTCTTCTCGAGCTCGGTGAACTAGAAGACCGAGTCATCGAAGTTGAGCTTGAAGAAAAGCAAACGATGGATTTGTTCCAAGGGCAAGGAATGGAAGGATTATCGAACCTTCAAGATATGCTCGGACAAATCGTTCCGAAGAAACGGAAGCAACGGAAGTTGACCGTCCGTGAAGCGAGACCGCTTCTCATAGCGGAAGAAGCTGAAAATCTTCTGGATTTGAACGAAGTACATGATGAAGCGGTGCAGCGTAGTGAACAGATGGGCATCATCTTCGTCGATGAAATCGATAAGATTGCAACGAAGTCGCAAGACCATGCTGGTGTCTCTCGTGAAGGCGTGCAGCGCGATATCCTTCCGATTGTCGAAGGGTCAACGGTCGTCACGAAGTACGGACCGGTCAAAACCGATCATGTTCTCTTCATCGCAGCTGGAGCGTTCCATATGGCCAAACCGTCTGACTTGATTCCAGAGTTGCAAGGACGCTTCCCGATTCGTGTCGAATTAAACAGCTTGACGGAAGAGGACTTCGTCAAAATCTTGACAGAACCATCTCAGGCGTTAATCAAACAATATACCGCATTATTGGAATCGGAAGAAATCACGGTCCGATTCACGCATGAAGCGATTGAAGAAATCGCAAAAATTGCGACACATGTCAATCGTGAGACCGATGACATCGGCGCGCGTCGCCTTTATACTATTATGGAACGCGTGTTAGAAGATCTTTCATTTGAAGCGGCAGATATGCCGCAAACAAGCGTGGAGATCACTCCCGCTTATGTACAAGCTAAAGTTGGGTCGATCGCGGATGACCGAGACCTCAGCCAATATATTTTATAAGATTCTGTATGCACATACAGGGAGGAAATAGACATTATGAATTTACTAGACAAAACTCGCCAATTAAACACGATGCTTCAACAAGAAGCGAGTGCGCACGTTGATTTTAAAGAAATGGCGGATAAAATGCGTGAAGTGCTTGAATCCAATACGTTTATCGTGAGCCGTCGTGGTCGCCTACTTGGCTTTGCGATCAAACAACAGATTGAGAATGACCGCATGAAGGCATTTCTCGTTGATCGACAGTTCCCGGAACCATATGCTTCAAACTTGTTCAATGTGAAAGAAACGACAGCGAACATCGATATTGACAGCGAGTATACAGCGTTCCCTGTAGAGAACCACGATTTGTTCCTCAACTCAAAGACGACGATTGTCCCAATCATCGGTGGTGGTGAGCGTCTTGGGACGCTAGTGTTAGGTCGATTGGCTAACGAGTTCACAGAGGATGACCTCGTCCTCGCAGAATATAGTGCGACGGTCGTTGGCATGGAGATCCTTCGTGAGAAAGCGGCAGAAGCAGAAACGTCAGCCCGTAAAAAAGCTGTTGTTCAAATGGCAATCAATTCATTGTCGTATTCAGAGCTTGAAGCGATTGAACACATTTTCGAAGAGCTCGGCGGAAACGAAGGGCTGTTAGTCGCTTCCAAAATTGCCGACCGTGTGGGAATCACGCGCTCTGTCATCGTGAACGCACTTCGGAAACTTGAAAGTGCAGGTGTCATTGAATCACGTTCATTAGGAATGAAAGGAACGTATATCAAGATATTAAATGATAACTTCTTGTTTGAATTGCAAAAACTGAAATCAAACTGAAACACAACTTTAGATGTGCATTTTCCATTGAAAACACTATAAAAAGGGACTTTGTTCCTAAAAAACCGCTTTCTTTATTGAGGAAGCGGTTTTTTTTAGTGCAAAAGTAATCATTTTCAGGATTTGTCGTTAATTCGACAAAAAGATGCGAAGCCATTTACCTATGTTTTAAAAAATATCTTTCAGAACTGTTACAGATTTGTTTCAATGAAATAGTAGAATTTCCAAATCAGGTATATATCAGTAATGAGTATATGAAAGCGAGTGAACGCCGTGAATTGGATTGGTAGTGACTATCAATTACTCAAGCAAGCCGTCAATCATGCAGTCCTCAATCAAAAAGTGATTAGTCATAATCTTTCGAATATCGATACGCCAAACTTCAAGGCAAAGCAAGCCGCGTTTGAACAGACGCTCCAAAGCGAGATGCGACTGAAACTCCAAGGTGGGCGCCCGAGTGATTCGACGCAGTCTACTGTCGTCGATCGTGCAGGAGGGGCGATGCGAAGTGATGGCAACAACGTCGACTTAGATTATGAGATGAGTGAACTGGCACGTAATCAACTCCAGTATGAGGCGATGATGGAGCAATTAAATCGCAGGCTAGGTGGGTTGAAATCTGTTATCCGAGGAGGTCGTTAATCGATGGGGATGTTTGATAGTTTTCATATTTCAGCTACTGCTTTAACGTCTCAACGTTTGCGGATGGATACGGTATCGGCGAACATTGCCAACGCTCAGACGACTCGAGGAAAACTTGTCGATGGGGAGTGGCAACCGTACACGAGAAAGATGACGGTATTACAGGAAGCACCTTTCCGTAAACAGTTAAATGCCGTCAATGGTGGGGTTCAGGTAGCTCAAATCATTGAGGACGATGCACCGTATAAGCTTGCTTACAATCCAAGTCATCCTGATGCAGACGAGCGGGGATATGTCCAAATGCCAAACGTTGATCTACTTAAAGAAATGGTCGACCTTATGGGTGCGACCCGCTCTTATGAAGCAAACATTGCCGCGATGAACGCATCAAAAGCGATGCTCGTCAAAGCGATGGAGATTGGAAAAGGATAAGGAGTGACGAAGGATGCAAATTAATCCAATTCAATTGATGAGCCCAGAAATCACGCCATCAATGAACAAAACGAACCCATCTCAATTCGGGTCATATTTGAATGAAGCGATGAATGCATTGAACGAGACGCAACAAGCGACGAGTCAAGCCCGTCAAGATTTAGCTGTCGGGAAAGCGGACCTTCATCAAGTTATGATCCAAAGTGAAGAGTCGTCGATTGCGATGCAACTTGCCATCGAGGTGAGGAACAAGGCTGTTGAAGCCTATCAAGAAATGATGCGAATGCAAGTTTAATTGTAGAGGATGACAAGTTGCGATGAATGAACAATTAAAAGAACGATTCAAATCGATGACCGATGCGCTGAAATCGATGCCGGCAAAGCGGAAGCTCATATGGGGGATTTCCATTGCGGTCATTTTAATCGCGGCCCTCTTACTCACTTTCTTCCTTGCAAGACCGAACATGGCTCCTTTGTACACGAACTTATCCGCGCAAGAAGCGGGAGAAGTGACAGAGAAACTAACGGCGGACGGGGTGAAGTCGGAAATAAAAGCGACTTCGAACGGGGTCAGTGTATACGTGCCAAATGAAATGGTCGACCAATTGAAAGTGAGCCTTGCTGCGGCCGGGATCCCCAAATCCGGGTCAATCGACTATAGTTTCTTCAGTGAGAATGCTGGTTTCGGAACGACAGACCGAGAAATGGCGGTCATTGAACGAAGTGCGATGCAGACCGAACTAGAGCGGCTCATTACCCAAATCGAAGGGATCAATCAAGCGAAAGTCATCATCTCGCTTCCTGAGAAGTCTGTCTTTTTAGCGGAAGACCAAGGTGAGCCTACAGCCTCGATCGTGTTAAATATCGGAGCAGGAACGAATCTAGAACCGAACACGGTCAAAGGTCTCTATCATTTGATCAGTAAAAGTGTCCCGAACTTAAAACCTGAAAACATCTCAATCATGGACCAATACTTTACGTATTATGACCTTGATCAAACCGTTGTGGCTGGGGGCTCTTCTTCTGATCCGTTGGCACTGAAACGTCAAGTTGAAAAAGACGTCCGTCAACAAATTCAGCAGATGTTATCTGTTCTTCTTGGTGAACGGAGCGTTCTTGTCTCTGTCACAGCAGATATTGATACGACTCAGACGGCCGAAGAACAAAACCTTGTCACGCCAGTCAACGAAGAAAACATGGAAGGTATCGTGACTTCGGCCGAACGAATTGCAGAAGCGTATACAGGTGGTACGGGGACGGCGACAGAAGCGACTGGGACCGGTGAGAATGACACGATCAACTTCCCTGCTGCTACAGGTGACAGCACAGAGGAAAGTGAAAAAAATCATGAAATCATTAATTATGAAGTGAATCGCATTACGAAACAGATTCAAAATGCACCATACACCATCCGCGACCTTGGGGTGCAATTGATTGTAGAACCACCAGACGGCGCAACGAGTATTGACCCACAGCTTGAAGGTGATCTTGAGACGATGATGTATTCCATCATTCGAACATCACTAGCGAAAACGGACGAAGCCATCACAGATGCGGAGCTTGAACAAAAAGTAGTCGTTGTTTCGAGACCGTTCGCTGAAGCAGAAGAGGTGGCAACGGCAGAGCAGCCTACACCATGGTGGATGTACGCTTCAGCAGCCGGAGCAGTCGTCTTGCTTGCCTTAATCTTCTTCGCAATGCGTAGACGTAAACAAGAAGTAGTGGAAGAGACGAACGAGTGGGAAGTTCCATATGAAGATGAAGTACCTGACCTAGACCTCGAGGAACGAGGCGAAGGGGCTGTGAAGAAGAAACAGTTAGAAAAATTAGCTGAAAGTAATCCAGAAGAGTTTGCTAAACTGCTTCGTACTTGGATGTCTGAGGAGTGAGTAACGTGAACTATGCCAAACAATCGAATCGAGAAAAAGCAGCAATGCTCATGATCTCATTAGGTCCAGAAGTGGCAGCGAATGTTTATAAACATCTTTCGGAAGAAGAGATGGAGCAGTTGACGCTTCAAATCTCGGCACTCAAAAAGGTGTCTCCAGAAGAAAAAGAGAGCATTCTCGGTGAGTTCCACGAACTTGCGATGGCTCAAAGCTACATTACCCAGGGTGGGATTGGCTTTGCCAAAACAGTTCTTGAAAAAGCGGTCGGTGAAGATAAGGCGATGGCATTGATTCATCGGTTGACATCGACTTTACAAGTTCGACCGTTCGAATTTGCTCGGAAAGCCGACCCGAAACAGTTACTGAACTTTATTCAAAACGAACATCCACAGACGATTGCTCTAATCTTAGCTCACTTAGAGCCGGTCAAGTCAGGGCAAATCTTATCGGAACTCCCTCCTGAGATTCAATCGGAAGTTGCGAAACGGATTGCGACGATGGACCGACTTAATCCGGATGTTATTCATGAAGTCGAACAAATACTTGAAAAGAACCTCTCTCAGACGGATATGCAAGATTATGCCCAGTCGGGTGGAATCGAGGCGGTCGTCGAAGTATTGAATGGGGTCGATCGCACGACAGAACGTACCATTCTTGACGCACTCGAGATTGAAGATCCTGAACTCGCAGAAGAAATCAAGAAGCGTATGTTTGTCTTCGAGGACATCGTTACGCTCGATTCACGCGCGATTCAACGAATCATTCGCGAAGTGGCGAACGACGACTTGTTGTTAGCACTCAAAGTGTCGTCAGAAGAAGTGAAACAAATCATCTTCAAGAACATGTCTCAACGGATGGTCGAAACGTTCAAAGAAGATATGGAATTTATGGGACCTGTTCGATTGCGTGACGTCGAAGAAGCACAGAGCCGAATCGTCGGAATCATTCGTCGCCTAGAGGACGTCGGTGAGATCGTGATCAGTCGAGGTGGAGGAGATGACATCGTTGTCTAATGTGATCAAACGTCAACGCGCGACATCGCATATTCCTCAGCGAATCGAATCAAAACGATTGGAAACATCCATTCCTGACCCGACTGATGGCATCGACCATCATCAAGTCATCGAGTCGCGTTATGAGAAATTAAGACAGGATGAAGAAGCGTTCCAACAGTTTCAACAGACAGAAATCGAGCAACTCGAAAGATTCAAACAAGAAGCGTATGAACAGGCTCGATTAGAAGGTTATGAAGCGGGTCTACTCCAAGGAAGACAAGATGGATATGCCGAGTTTGAAGACGTCACGACACGCCTGAACTCGGTCTCCACTGAACTCGAACAACTGTTCCAAGAAAAATGGAAACAGGCGGAAATACAACTCATTGACCTTGCGATTGCAATAAGTGCGCAAGTGACGACGGACCTTGTTCGAAAAGATGAGGCGCTGTTCGCGGCGATGATTCAAGAACAGATAGCGCAACTCATTGATGCGGAAGCGTTAACGATCTTCGTTCATCCCACACGTCTTGCTTCGATTCAGCGATTTGAATCGTTGTGGCGTGATGAAGAGACACCTCCTTTGAAGTATCGGGGAGACAGCTCTTTAGATGAAACGTCCGTACGCATTGAGTCCCCACATCGAGGAAGTGAAATAGATTTATCCTACAGTTTTGAACGAATCCAAGTCAAAATCGAGGAGGTTTTAGCGGATGGCGCTTATTGAGCAGGTCATCGATACGATCAAACAGTCTACAGATGGCGAGTTCACTCGCAAAATCGGTCGAGTTTGTCGGGTCGTAGGGTTGATGATCGAGTCAAATGGACCGAGTGCGTTTGTCGGGGAGCGATGTTTTATCATGCTCCCTTCAAATGAGTCGGTCGAAGCGGAAGTGGTGGGCTTTAATGAAGAGCGCGTCCTTCTCATGCCATACGGTGAAACGACACAGATTGCACCGGGTTGTTTAGTGAAAGGGACGGGGAAGATGCTCCAAGTCCCAGTCGGTGAGGAACTGATTGGACAAGTGCTCGACGGTCTAGGACGGCCTCTGTCGGGTGAGAGACTTGCGACAGGTAAGCGGTATGATGTCCAACGCAAACCGCCAAACCCGTTGAATCGTCCTCGGATTTTAGATACGTTGTCGACGGGTGTTCGTATGATCGATGGTCTCCTGACTGTAGGAAAAGGGCAGCGTGTCGGGTTGTTTGCAGGTTCTGGAGTCGGGAAATCCACGTTACTCGGCATGATTGCCAAACGCTCCTCAGCAGATATTAACGTGATTGCTTTGATCGGGGAACGTGGTCGGGAAGTAAAGGAGTTCATTGAAAAAGAGCTCGGTCCTGATGGGATGGCCCGGTCTGTCGTCATTGTGGCGACGAGCGACCAACCCCCGCTCGTCCGGTTGAAAGGGGCGTATACCGCAACCGCAATCGCTGAATACTTTCGTGACCAAGGCAAAGAAGTCGTGCTCATGATGGACTCGGTGACACGTTTTGCAATGGCCCAACGAGAAATCGGGCTCGCGACGGGAGAACCACCGACATCGAAAGGATATACACCGTCTGTTTTTGCGATGCTCCCGCAATTGTTAGAGCGAAGCGGGACGGCGGCGACTGGATCGATTACAGCATTTTATACGGTCCTCGTCGATGGTGACGATATGAACGAACCGATTGCCGATGCGGTGCGTGGGATATTAGATGGACACTTTGTCATGGATCGCGCGCTTGCAAACCGTGGACAGTTTCCTGCGATTCATGTATTGAAGTCAATCAGTCGGGTCATGAACCAAATCGCCTCGCCATCACATCGTGAAGCCGCACAAACGTTTCGGAGTTGGCTGGCGACATATATCGATGCCGAGGACTTGATTAACATCGGCGCATATAAAAAAGGGTCGAATCCAGCGATTGACACCGCAATCGAGAAGTATCCATACTTATTGACATTTTTGAAACA
The DNA here is from genome assembly GCF_018617585.1 of Exiguobacterium sp. s129. Taxonomy (GTDB): domain Bacteria; phylum Bacillota; class Bacilli; order Exiguobacteriales; family Exiguobacteriaceae; genus Exiguobacterium; species Exiguobacterium aestuarii_A. The sequence continues at coordinate 165,236 of NZ_JACSKL010000003.1, read as the reverse complement.
ATCAATCGATGAAGACGCAGCATTCCAACAAACGATGACTCATTTGTCAGACATTGCGCGAGGTGAATCATGAACAGACTTATTTTAGAACGAATCATGCCAATTGCTGAACATGAGAAAGAAGATGCTGCTTCAGAAGTTAGAGGCTTCAAGGCGAAACTCGAAACGGAAATGGAAGCGTTGTATGACCTTCTCCTCATGTATGAGTCATTGATTAAACATCAAGATGAGCAGCAAGGGTATATTGATTTACTCATGTTTCAGTACCGAGAAAAAACGCGTGAGCAGGTAAAGCGTCAAATCGAAACGCAACAGCTCGTCGTCCAACAAGCACGCAATCGTTATCATGCGTCGCAAGAAAGACTGCTTGGGAAAGTAGTGGAAGAAAAGAAATATGTGACGCTACATGAAAAGGTCAGTTTACAAGAGATGGCAGCGGCAAAACTCACAGAGCAACTAATGATGGACGAACTCGCTGTGATTCATCATGGGAAAGGGAAGTAGCATGGCAAAAGAGAACAATAAACGAGGCAAACAAATGATTGTGGCATTGGTCCTCATCCCGGCAATCTTCATTTTAGTCGGCGGAATGGTCGTCATGAACTATGCGATGGATCGTCCACTTTTATCTGTACCATTCCTACCAGTTAGCGAGGTTGAAAAGTCATTAGAAACGCCTGAGACGTCTGAAGCGAAAGTGAATGTCACGGGCATCGACAGTGACGCCACGAACCGGTTGAAAGCAGCAAACAGTGAGATTGAAAAACTTCGAAATGAAAATGTGGAACTGACGAATGAAGTGAAAGCGAGACAAGAAGAGATTACCGATTTAATACGAGAACGTGACCGACTTGTCTCCGAACTTGCAGCGGCCACAACGGAAGAGGAAAATTCATCTGACATTTCCAGTGTGTATGAAGAGATGTCTGCCAAACAAGCTGCGGCCATTATGGGGGAACTAGAGAGTCCCCAAGTGGCTGAACTGTTAAAAGAATTATCACCGAAGCAACAGGCTGATATTTTAGGGAGGATGAATGCGCAACAAGCTGCAGTTGTGACTCAGCTTCTCCAATGAATATGGGAAGGGAGGACCTACATTGAATATTGCTTTACTATCACAAGCCATTCAAGGTTCAACGACTCGTACCGGAGTGGCAGAAGGCGAATCGCAGGGAACAGGCGGTTTCTTAAGCCTTTTATCTGCCATGCTTGCCCCGATGCAAGCCTCTGGCGAGCAGGGGGAAAGTCCCAAACTTGAAGAGGGCGTGTTATCTGAAGAACTCGTCGACCTGGAAAAAATGGCTCAGGAACTTGAAACATGGTTTCAAAAACCTGAAACACTGAAATGGCTCAAATCACTTCCTCAAGATGCATATCGAACGTTTATGGATGCATATGTAGGCGTACTCGGGCACCTGTCCATGCCGTCTAGCAATGTTGAGGAGGGGCCCCTCATCCTTGCTCAAACAATCGGTTCGATTAGTGGCATCATTCAACAAGCAGATCCGTCTGCGAAAACACTTGTGACACATCCTGTTCCGAATCAAGAACTTGGAAAGCATGTTCAAACGATTCAGCGGGTGATCGCACAATTTAATGGACCAACTGGCAATACGAAAGAAATTCCCGTCATGCCTCAAGTTGAAACCATGAAATCGGCGAAAGCACTTCCTCAATCAAGTAGCGTGGATTGGTTACCGAAAGGCTTGAACTGGTCGCGACCACAGATTGATGTAGAGACTGTCATGTATGCCTCGAAAGGCTCCTTACCTGAAAACTTACAGGCAAGAATTGAGGCAGCACTTCAAAAAGCACCATTTCAAAGTGGAGCGGATGGCTCGAAAGTGTTTACGGTACGACTTTATCCAGAGCAGCTAGGAGAACTCGTCGTCAAGCTAGAGCGGCAGAATGGGGAACTTGTCGTGAAGTTGTTTGCAAGCAATCAAGAAGCGAAGCAACTGATTCAGTCACAAGTTCAGCAGTTGCAACAAACGCTGACACCGCATTCCCAAAACGTTCGTGTCGAGGTCAACTTGACACAACAAGCACTAGATGCGAAGTCGACGATGCCAGATGGTTCCGATCAACCGGAACAAGAGCAACCGCAGGAACAGCCTAAAGGAGGGTCTGAAGATGACGAGCATCCAACCGAAGACGAATGACTATACATTGCCAGACCAGTCACTTCCGAAAGTGACGAATCAATATGACAAAGACATGTTTATGAAGTTGCTGCTCGCTCAAATCGCGAACCAGGACCCGATGTCACCGATGGAAGACCGTGAGTTCATCGCTCAGATGGCACAATTTTCTTCACTAGAACAAATGCAAACGATTTCGAAGCAACTTGATTCTGTTTTGGTTGACCGTCATATGGCCTCGATTTCTGAATTCAGTAGCATGATCGGTAAAACGATTGACTATAGTTCGGAATCGAGTGAAGAAACGACAAAAGGTTCAGGTCGTGTCGTCTCGATTTCACGATCTGATTTAACTGGATACATGGCCGACCTTGAAGACGGCACATCGGTCAGCGTGTACGATATCACGTCCATCAAATAAGCATAGGGGGAAATTATTATGTTAAGAGCAATGTACTCAGGAATCAGTGGACTGAAGAACTTTCAATCTAAGCTAGACGTCGTCGGGAACAACATTGCGAACGTCAACACGTTCGGTTACAAAAAGGGACGTGTCACGTTCAAAGACTTGGTTAGTCAACAAGTCGGTAGTGCGTCAGGCGGGAACGGGACAACGGCAGGAGGGATAAACCCGAAAGAGGTCGGTCTTGGGGGCACGATGGCTACTGTCGATAACGTCTACAACCAAGGGGCGATGCAAAATACGGGACGTGCATTAGACGTCGGTATCTCGGGTGAAGGCTTCTTCGTCACAATCGTCAACGGACAAGCGCAGTACACGCGTGCCGGTAACTTTTACACGGACAATAACGGTGACTTGGTGACTGGTGAAGGAACATACTTATTAGGAACGGGTGCAAAACCTGCGGCTAACCTTCCAGCTCCAAACTTGACTGGGAATATTCCTGACACCGTGGCAGGATCGACAGCTTACGGTAAAATCTCGATTCCGACAGATGCACGTTCATTGTCGATTGGAAAAGATGGTCAAGTCAGTTATGTCGATGCAGCCGGTGCACTTCAGACAGCAGGCTATATTGTGACGGCAAACTTTAGCAACAACGCTGGTCTATCAAAAGTCGGTGCCAACAACTTCTTACAATCTCAAAACTCAGGCGACCCACTCATCGGGGCAGCTGGTGATTTAGGACGAGGGAACCTCGTTTCAGGTGCTCTTGAGATGTCGAACGTCGACCTTTCTGAAGAGTTTACGGAAATGATTGTGGCACAACGTGGTTTCCAGGCGAACACACGAATCATTACAACGTCAGACGAGATTCTTCAAGAACTCGTCAACTTGAAACGCTGATGATTCGCGTCACAGCATTTCGGGGTGAGGAATTCGTGCTCAACGCTTTGCTCATCGAAACGGTGAAAGCAGAGCCCGACACGATTATCCAATTATTTAACGGCAAAACGTATCTCGTGAAAGAAACGAAAGATCAAATCATTGAACGAACTGAAGCCTTTTACCGCTCAATCGGTTTAGTCGGAACGATGTTCACAAGAGGTGAAGAAGATGAGTGAAGAAGAAAAGAAAAAAGGTGGCGGCCTGAAGGTTGTCATCATCTTACTAGTCGTCCTACTTGTCATGGGCGGAGCCGGCTTCATGACATATAAATACGTGTTCGGAGATAACGTCACCGCTAAAACGAAACCGGTTACTGCCGAAGAATTGGCGGAACGAAGCTTCACGACCGATGACATGACGACAAACATTCAAGATGAGCGTTTCATCAACGTTCAATTCACGATTGTCACAGATTCTTTGGAAACAAGAGAGAATCTAGAGTTACGCAAATTTCAAGTACACAACGTCATTCTCGGGGATTTGGCTGGAATGACAAAAACACAGTTGGCAACAAAAGAAGATATGCAAAAGTTTGAACAGACACTACGAGAACAACTTAATGGACTGCTTGAAGAAGGTGAAGTCCAACGCGTCTATATGACGAAGAAAATTATTCAGTGAGGTGGCATCATGGGAGAAGTACTGTCTCAACAAGAAATTGATGCCTTACTATCTGCACTAAGCAGTGGGGATGTCGAAGCGGATTCCTTTCTTGCACAAGAGGAAGAAAAGAAAGTTCGGCAATACGACTTCAAGCGAGCCGTCCGATTTTCAAAAGATCAGATTCGCAGTTTGACTCGAATTCACGAGCATTTCACTCGCATGTTAACGACGTTCTTCTCGGCCCAACTTCGCACATATGTTCAGTTTTCCGTCAACTCAGTCGAACAATTACCGTACGATGAATTCATTCATTCTATCCCGAGTATGACGATGATTAACTTGATTGAAGCGCCACCGTTAAACGGACGCTTCATCATCGAGGTCAATCCGAACATTTCTTATGCGATGCTAGATCGCCTACTCGGCGGACCGGGTGTCGAGATGGACAAAATTGAATCGTTCACAGAAATCGAGATGCGCATTTTGACGCAATTGTATAAGCGTGCCTTTTCAACGTATGGGGACGCATGGGAATCGATTGCGGAAATCAAGGCGGAAATGTCTGCAGTGGAAGTGAATCCGCAGTTTCTCCAACTCGTTTCACCAAACGAGACGGTCGTCCTCATTTCGATTGGGGTTACGATCGGCGAAGTGAGCGGAACAATCAACGTTTGTCTTCCGTTCGTGACAATCGAACCGGTCTTGTCGAAGTTGTCGAGTCATTACTGGATGCAGGAAGCGAATCGTCGCAATGCGAGTGAGTCGAGCAAAGAACCACTGAAAGCACAGTTGATGAACTCGACGGTCGAGGTCGTCTCGTTACTTGGAGAGACGACAATCACGTTTGGTGATCTGTTGCACCTTGAAGTTGGGGACTGCTTGGCACTCGATCAAGTGGCAAAAGAACCTCTATCCATCATGGTAGGGGAGAATAAAGTATTTAAAGGGCAAGTCGGTGTGAGCGGGAAGCGGATGGCGGTTCAGGTGCTTCACCGTGTGAAGGAGGAAGAGCAATGAGTGAAATGCTGTCACAAGATGAAATTGACGCGTTACTACGTGGGACAAGCGACAGTACGCCGACGCCAAAGGCGGAAAAAGAAGAGCACCTAGATTCGATGGAAAGCGATGCTCTTGGAGAAATCGGAAACATTTCGTTTGGGAATTCTGCAACGGCATTGTCGACGTTGCTACAACAAAAAGTAGAAATTACGACACCGGTTGTCAGTGAAGTGAGAATCGAAGAGTTGCGTGAACGTTATCCGACGCCTCATGTGGCGTTACGTGTCGGTTACACGGAAGGGATAAAGGGTGAAAACGTCCTCGTCTTGACTCGCGAAGATGCGGCCATCATCTCTGATCTCATGTTAGGTGGAACGGGAGAGAACGTCGATCCTGAAAGCCTTGATGAGATTCGCTTATCGGCTGTTCAAGAAGCGATGAACCAGATGATGGGTGCAGCCGCGACATCTTTATCGACGGTGTTCTCGAAGAAGATTGACATCTCTCCACCACTTGTCGAGGTGTTTGATGCGACGAAAAATCAAACCATTATCGACCGCCTCGAACTTTGGGAGACGATGGTGCTCATTGAGTTCAATCTCAAAGTCGGTACATTGATTGACTCGACAATTGTTCAAATTGCACCAATTCAATTCGGAAAACAGTTGGTCGACGAATTGATGAAAGCAACCGGGGAGGCACAAACGGCAGTAGAGCCTGTAAAAGAACAACCGAAAGCGGAGGCACCGAAACCTCAGCCACAGGCGCAACCACAGGCGCAACCACAAGCACAACCGGAAAAACAAAAATCGATGCCAGAGGTCGCGGTAAGCCAAGCCGAATTCATGCCGCTCCAATCACCGGCTCCGCAAGAGTCCGTGCCGGCAAACTTAGGATTACTGTATGACGTTCCGTTGAACGTGACCGTCGAATTAGGCAGAACGAAAAAGTCTGTCCGGGAAGTACTCGAGCTATCACAAGGTTCAATCATCGAACTCGACAAGCTAGCAGGCGAACCGGTTGATATTTACGTCAACCAACAACGGATTGCTAGAGGAGAAGTAGTCGTCATTGAAGAAAACTTTGGGGTACGTGTAACAGAAATTATTCAACCGCACGAGCGGATCGGAATCGTTTAAGGAGGAAATTAGAATGAGTGCAAAAGTATTAGTAGTAGACGACGCAGCGTTCATGCGTATGATGATCAAGGATATTTTGACTAAGAATGGATATGACGTAGTAGGTGAGGCAGAAAACGGAGCTGACGCGGTCGTGAAATATCGTGAACTCACACCGGACCTCGTCACACTTGATATCACGATGCCAGAGATGGATGGACTCGCAGCATTGAAAGAGATCCGTAGTTTTGACTCGAACGCAAAAGTCATCATGTGTTCAGCGATGGGACAACAAGCGATGGTCATCGATGCGATTCAAGCAGGTGCGAAAGACTTCATCGTCAAGCCGTTCAACGCAGAGCGCGTCATCGAAGCGGTTTCTAAAACGGTCGCACAATGAAGAAATGGTGGTTGATTATTCTTCTCGTGGTCGGGCTTTATATTCCGACCACGGTTGAGGCCGCCACCGTAGACCAACAATTCGAGCAAAAACAGACAGAAGAATTGGAAAGTAACGTTCCAACGACAGCGTCAACGATTGGGAATGGCGTGAAAGTCGTGTTGAGTCTCGTAGTCGTGGTCGGCGGTTTCATCGTCTTGATGCGTTGGCTCGGTTCCAAAACACAGGGTGTGAAAGCGACTCAGCATATGAAACATCTAGGAGGCGTCCCACTCGGAAAAGACCGTTCCGTCCAACTCGTGAAACTCGGGGATCAGGTCTATGTCCTCGGTGTCGGGGAATCGATTCAACTGATTGATCGTCTCGATGCGGAAACGATGGATGAAGAACAGTCAGAGCCTTTATCACTCCGAACGGCGAATTCGAATGCATTTTTGGATACATTTAAGAAACAACTTGCTCAATTAGAAGAAGTGAGGAAGAAGTCATGACAACGTTTGAGCAATTAATTAATTTAGAGACACCAGACAGTACATCCACATCCATCAAACTCTTAATTTTGTTGACGCTATTGACACTTGCACCATCTTTTTTAATTTTGATGACGTGCTTCACACGTGTCGTCGTCGTACTATCTTTCATTCGACCAGCGCTCGGTACACAGCAGACACCGCCAAACCAGTTGATTGTCGGATTGGCCTTGTTCATTACATTGTTTGTCATGTCCCCTGTTCTCTCTGATTTGAATGAGAACGCGTTGAAACCTTATCTCGATGACAAAATCTCACAAGATGAGGCGTTTGATGAGGCTAGTGGGACGATGAAAGAATTCATGTCGAAATATACGAGACAAGAAGATTTACAACTCTTTTTGAAGTATGGGAACTACGAGCAACCTGAATCACTTGATGATGTACCACTTCTCGCGCTTGTCCCGGCTTATGCGATTAGTGAATTGAAGACAGCCTTTCAAATCGGTTTCATGATTTTCTTGCCATTTTTAATTATCGATATGGTCGTCGCGAGTGTCCTCATGTCGATGGGGATGATGATGTTACCACCGGTCATGATCGCATTGCCGTTTAAATTATTGTTATTTGTATTGGTCGATGGCTGGCACTTGATTGTGGAATCATTGCTTAGAAGTATGTAGGGGGAACGGACATGACACAAGAAATGGTCATTTACTTGGCAACAGAGAGTGTGTGGACATTATTAAAAATTTCAATGCCATTGCTACTCATTTCACTGATTGTCGGTCTCGTGATCTCGATTTTACAGGCCACGACTCAAATTCAAGAACAAACGCTTTCGTTCGTTCCAAAAATTATCTCGGTCTTCATCGGTCTTGTCATCTTCGGACCGTGGATGCTTCAACAAATTGAAGGGTTCACTCGATTGATTTTTGAGCTGATGGTCGAGGTCGCTTCGAAATGAATGTGGTCGACTTCATCAGTATGTACGGTCTGACGTTTGCGCGACTTTCTGGCTTTTTTGTCAGTGTCCCGTTATTCTCGACGAGGCAGTTGCCGGTCATGCATCGCGTCGGGTTCAGTGCATTCTTAGCGTATTACGCGATGTTCACATTGACTGAGCCAATCGTGATGACGAATGCTTTCGTCCTTCAAGTAGTCTATGAAGTCATGATTGGACTGTTACTCGGTCTATTGATTAACATCCTCTTTTTCGCTCCACAAATTGCCGGAGGGGTCATCGATCTTCAACTCGGATTAGCGATGGCTTCCGCATATGATCCGATGTTTGGCGGACAGTCTCCACTCATTGGACGATTTTATTATATATTTACCTTGTTTATTTTATTGACGAGTAATTTACATTTACTCCTGATTGACGGCATTTATTACAGTTTTCAAATCTATCCACCCGGTCAACCGATGATCAACTTCTCGGAAGCCTCACTCATGATGGCGGTGAAAGTCGTCACGATGACGATGATGGTCGCCTTGCAGCTGGCCTTACCGATGATGGCATCATTACTGCTTGTTGATTTGGCACTTGGATTTTTAGCAAAATCAGCACCACAGTTCAATATCTTTGCAATCGGCTTTTCCTTCAAACTTATTGCTGGATTTTCCGTCATGGTGTTGTTAATGGGATTGACATTGACAGGAATTAGTCAGTTCATTCCATTGTTACAAGAAGTGATGCGCGACTTTATGCTCATGCTAGGAGATGCCTCATGAAGAAGCCTCTATATCCTTTATCGGTCAATCTGCAGTTTTTTGCAGGTGAAAAAACAGAAAAAGCGACACCACGTAAACGAGAAGACTCACGAAAGAAAGGGCAAGTCGCCAAATCTGCTGATTTGACGGGGGCATTCGCACTCTTTGCCATGTTTCTCATGCTGTCATTCTTCGGACCATTCATCGGGCAACAGCTACTTTCACTAATCGGAGATTTACTTAGCCCGCAATATTTACTATTCAATGTATCTGAGGGCATGTCGGGGATGGTCATCGACTTAATGCTTCGAGTCGGACTGATTTTGGCACCGTTCTTTATCGTTGCTGTCGTCTTTGGGATTCTCATCAATTATCTACAAGTTGGAACGCTATTTTCGTTAGAAGCGATTCAGCCAAAGCTCGAACGTATCGACCCGATTAAAGGGGTGAAACGCATTGTCAGTATGAAAGCGGTCGTCGAATTTTTAAAGTCCTTATTCAAATTTTTAATCATCCTGACAACCGCTGTCGCTGTCCTTTGGCAAAACCAAAAAGAATTGTCCCGTATGGCCGTCGAGCAGATTCGAGAATCCATCGTCGCGCTCGCGGGTATCACGATTGAGCTTGGGCTCTGGGTGAGTGTCGCCTTGCTCGCACTCGCATTACTCGACTTTTTTTACCAACGATTTGATTTCGAAAAATCGATTCGAATGTCAAAGCAAGACATTAAGGACGAGTATAAAAACTCAGAAGGTGACCCACTCATCAAATCCAAGATTAAGCAGCAACAACGGGAAATGGCGATGCGACGGATGATGCAAGAAATTCCGAATGCCGACGTCGTCATCACAAACCCGACCCATTACGCGGTCGTCATCCGCTACGATGACACGAAAGATTTTGCGCCGCTCGTTGTCGCAAAAGGGGTCGACCGAGTCGCCTTTCATATTCGAGATGTCGCAAAAGAGCACGATGTGGCGATTGTCGAGAACAAGCCGCTCGCACGTGCGCTCTACGCACAAATCGATATTGGAGAAGTGGTGGACGAATCATTCTACCAAGCAATCGCGGAAGTGCTCGCGTTCGTCTATCAAATGAAGCAACCGTCTTGAGGAGGAGTATGTGTTGGCAGTAAAAGCAAAAGACTTTGCAGTTTTGATTGGTGTCTTGATGATTGTCATCATGCTGATCATCCCGTTACCGGGCTTTTTATTAGACTTTTTAATCATCGTAAATATTTTAATCGCCCTCATGATCTTACTTGTGGCGATGAATGCCAGAGAAGCGCTTGACTTCTCCGTATTTCCTTCTCTCTTATTGATCGTGACGTTGTTTCGTCTCGGATTGAACGTATCGACGACCCGCTCGATTCTCTCGAACGGGTATGGAGGGGAAGTTATTGCGACGTTTGGTGACTTCGTCATCGGAGGAAATGTCCTTGTCGGATTCGTCGTCTTCCTGATCCTCGTCATCATTCAGTTCGTCGTCATTACAAAAGGTGCCGAGCGTGTGTCTGAGGTATCCGCCCGCTTCACACTCGATGCAATGCCAGGGAAACAGATGGCCATCGATGCTGACTTGAACTCCGGATTGATTGATGACAAGGAAGCGCAGATGCGTCGCCGTAAAATTCAAAGCGAGGCCGACTTTTACGGTTCGATGGATGGGGCATCCAAGTTCGTCAAAGGGGATGCTATCGCCGGAATCATCATCGTGACGATTAACTTGATTTTCGGAATCATTATCGGCGTCGTTCAAATGGGACTACCGGTCGGCGAGGCATTCCAAACATTCTCGCTTATGACGATCGGGGACGGACTCGTCAGTCAAATCCCGGCACTCTTGATTTCAACGGCGACCGGGATCATCGTGACCCGTGCCGTCTCAGACGGCAATTTAGGGGAGGATGTCATCGACCAGCTCGGTCAAAACCCATCGCTTCTCTATATCGCAGGAGGCATCGTCTTCTTGCTCGGTTTCGTGTCACCTCCACTTATTCCGGTGACGATGATCATCGCAGGTACAGCGTTCTTCGGAGCGTATACGATGCGACGAAACATCCGGCAGGCAACGGAGGAACCGATTATGGAAGAAGAACCTTCGATGGCTCCGACAGAATCTGTCGTCTCGCTCTTACAAATCGATTCGATTGAATTCGAGTTCGGTTACGGCTTGATTCCCCTTGCGGATGAGTCACAAGGCGGTGACTTGTTAGATCGTGTCGTCATGATTCGTCGTCAGCTTGCACTCGAACTCGGTTTTATCTTGCCGACGGTTCGTATTCGCGACCACCTACAACTCTCGCCGAACGCGTATCGCATCAAGGTGAAAGGAAACGTCGTCGCAGAAGGGGAGTTGTTACTCGACCATTACTTGGCGATGAGCCCAGGGATTGAAGACCCAGAAGTATATGGAATTGAAACGACGGAACCGGCATTCGGACTTCCTGCCCTTTGGATTGATGAGGAGACACGGACGCGAGCTGAAATGAGTGGGTACACTGTCGTAGACCCACCATCCGTCGTCGCGACACATTTGACCGAAACGCTGAAAAAGCATGCCGCTGATTTACTCGGTCGTGAAGAAACGAAACAACTCGTCGAGCACTTGAAGGAAACTCATCCGGTACTTGTAGAAGATGTGACGCCTTCAGTCCTCTCGATCGGTGAAATTCAAAAAGTACTACGTCACTTATTACAAGAGAGCGTATCGATTCGAAACTTGCCTCTCTTGTTCGAGACGATGGCAGACTACGGAAAGGTAACGAAAGATGCAGAAATCCTCGGGGAATATTGTCGCCAAGGATTGTCTCGTCAGCTGACCGACCAAGTCAAGCCACCAGAAGGCCCATTGTATGTGGTCACGTTAGGTGGTCAGACGGAACAGACCGTTCAAGATGCCGTACAAAAGACCGAGTTTGGGAACTATTTGGCGCTCGACCCGGAGCAAGCACGTGAGATCATCGAACGTACGGGCGAACAATTGTCGATGTTCGGACGCTACGGTGCATCGGCAGTCATTTTATGTTCACCGACGATTCGACTATTTGTTCGACAATTGCTCGAACGATATTATCCAGATGTGCCTGTTTTGGCCTATAACGAGTTACTCAGTTCCGTCGAAGTGAAAAGTATTGGGGTGATTTAAATGCAAATTAAAAAATTTACAGCGAAAACGATGGCTGAGGCGATGACGAAAGTGAAGCAAGAGCTAGGTGATGAAGCGGTCATCCTCAATTCGCGGCAAGTGAAGACCGGATGGTTTGGTTTATTCGCTTCGAAACAAGTGGAAGTCATCGCCGCACTCGAAAAAGAGAAGGCGGTCACGAAGCCAAGGCGAACAGAATCGGTTCGGCCAGAGCCGACCACAGCACCTGCACCAACGCCATCACCTCAAGTAACGTCAACACCTCGTATGGTAGGAGGGACAGCACCAAGGCTGCACTCGTCACTACAGCACATCGACGCGTTACTTTCGACGGAGTCGTTCGCAGAAGAGTCATGGGAAGAGACGTTGAACGAGCTTTACTATACGACGAAGTCTGTGGAAGTAGCAGAACGATTCGTGTATGAGCAAGTTAAATCGACTTTCGTCGAGCCACCTGAAGCGAAGCGCTATGTCATGCTCGTCGGACCGACTGGTGTCGGAAAAACGACGACACTTGCCAAACTAGCTGCACATTTCAAATTGACAGAAGGCAAAACGGTCGGGCTGATTACGACAGATACGTATCGAATCGCGGCCATCGAACAGTTGAAGACGTACGCTGAAATTATGAATATCCCTGTCGAAGTGGCATATGACTTTCATGATTTTAAGCGAGCGAAGCAATTATTTGCGCGAAAAGATATTGTATTGATCGATACGGCAGGTCGAAACTTCCGAGACCCAGCCTACGTTGAACAATTTCACGAACATCATGACTTCACGGAAACGAGTCTATCGCTTGTATTGAGTTTGACATCCAAAATGAAAGATATGGATATGATTTATTCCCAGTTCGAATCCCTCCCCCTCAGTTCGCTCATCTTCACTAAAGCGGATGAGACGAGTGACATCCACGCGATGTATCGAATGGTGAAAAAGAGCGGCTTGCCTGTCGCATGGATGACAGACGGTCAAGAAGTGCCAGATGATTTGATTCGAGGAGATGCGGAGGCATTGACGAAACGACTGTTTGAGAAAGAAGGGTGGGCCAGATGGACCAAGCAAGGCGTTTAAGAGCAATCAATGATGTCCATCCGACGACCATCGCTTTTGCGAGCGGGAAAGGCGGCGTTGGAAAGACGAACGTTTGCGTCAACACGGCCATCGCCCTTTCGGAACTCGGGAAACGGGTGTTAATCGTCGACTTTGATATCGGGATGGCCAACGTCCATATTTTAATGAACGCTATGAAGTCGAGAACGATGATTGAGTCTGTAAAAGCTCGTATTCCATTGGCTGCAGCTGTTCAGAAAAATGTATATGGTGTCGATATATTACATGGAGGGAGTGGACAAGACCAACTCGTCCATCTCTCAGAAGATGACATGCAATTTCTCATGCGAGAACTCGAAGTACTGACCGCATATGATTACGTCCTCTTCGATATGGGCGCCGGGGCGACGGACACCTCGCTACAATTTATTGCGGGGTGTGACGAAATGTTTTTGATTTTAACACCGGAACCGACTTCGCTCATGGACGGGTACGCATATACAAAACTAGTGCATCATCAATATCCCGACTTACCACTCGGCGTCATCGTGAACCGAGCTCAGTCTGGAGAGGAAGCACTGCAATGTTTCGAACGGATGGAAGTCGCATGCAAGCAGTTCTTAAATATGACGATTCGATTCCTCGGATTTTTACCGGATGACCCTTCAGTCCGAAAGGCAGTCATCGCACAAGTCCCGTTTTATCAATACAATCGAAAAAGTGATATTAGCTGGCGGCTCGAACGAATTTTGACAACGCTTACGGGAACGCCTCCAAAACCACGTCACTTGATGGACCGTTTGATGGGGAACTTACGGAAACAATGGAACCGAGTATAATGACAGGGAGGCAAAGAAGATGGACGTGAACGAATACTTAGGGTTGTTTTTAGATGAATCCCAAGAACATATCCAATCGATCAACACACAGTTACTTAAGTTAGAACAGTCGGGTGGGGCGGATGTCGTTCAAGAGATTTTCCGGTCTGCGCATACGTTAAAAGGGATGTCTTCGACGATGGGGTACGAACGCGTCGCCAATTTAACGCATGAGATGGAAAGTGCACTCGACCTCGTCCGTGGCGGTAAAAAAGAAAGTAACCAACTTTTGTTGGATACGATGTTCATCGCTATGGAACAAATGGAAGACATGATCGCCGACATCGAGAACGGGGGACAAGGAGCAAACGTGGATGTTTCTGAAACGGTTGCCGCCTTCCAATCATTCATCGGTGGGAAAGAGGTCGTGGTCACCGAAGCGAAAGAGTCGAGTACATTCGACGTCGACCTTTACACAAACTCGGTCATTGACCAGGCGAAACAAACTGGGTTTGAGGCGTATCAGATTACTGTGAAACTATCAGACGCTGTCGTCTTGAAAGCGGCTCGGGCGTACATGGTGTTTGATCGCCTTCAAGAACTAGGCGAAGTGGTACGAACGCATCCGGAGACAGAAGAAATTGAACAAGAGCAATTCGACTTGTCGTTTGACGTCTTGTTCCTCTCACAAGAGACTGCGGAAGTCATCGAACACGCCATCGCCCAAGTATCGGAAGTGGAACGTGTCGAAGTCAATGTGTTCACAGGAGCGCCAGAAAGCGAACCAGAAGTCGCAGTGACAGCTGAAGCGGTAGTTCCGGAACCAGTAGTGCAGACAGCTTCAGACCAAGAAGAAAAAGATACGAAAGAACAAGTTGCGGCCCAGGCTCAAGCGAAGACGATTCGCGTCAACTTGGAACGAATTGATCGTCTCATGAACTTGTTTGAAGAATTTATCATCGATCGTGGACGTTTGGAACGACTTGCTGACGAGGTAGGGCAACCAGAATTGAATGAAACGGTTGAAAAAATCAAGCGAGGTACAAATGAACTACAATCTCTTGTTTTGACACTTCGCATGATGCCAATCGAGCAAGTGTTCAATCGTTTCCCACGTATGGTGCGTTCAGTCGCAAAAGATATTCATAAGAAAGTTCAATTGGATATTTCAGGTGCCGAGACAGAACTAGATCGGACGGTCATCGATGAGATCGGCGACCCGCTCGTTCACTTGATTCGGAATGCAATCGACCATGGGATCGAACGTCCAGAAGTTCGCGTACAAGCTGGAAAGCCGGAACAAGGCATGCTCGCCCTTCGTGCTTATCACGGCGGGAACCGTGTCTTTATCGAAATTGAAGATGATGGCGCAGGGATCAATGTCGACAAAGTTCGTGCTAAAGCGTTGGAGCGTGGTGTCATTTCAGATGAAGAGGCGACCATGATGTCTGAGAATGAGTTGGCGATGTTGATCTTCGCCCCAGGTTTCTCGACAGCAGACGTGGTGACAGACCTTTCAGGTCGTGGTGTCGGGCTCGATGTCGTCAAAAATAAAATCGAGTCGCTCGGTGGTGTCGTTTCGTTAGAGACGGTAGCGGGACAAGGGACAAAATTCCAAGTCAGCTTGCCACTCACCCTCTCGATTATCTCGGCCATGCTCGTACAAGTCGGCGAGGAATCGTATGCGATTCCGTTGTCATCGATTCTTGAGACGACTTTACTTGATGAGGCAGACATTTTGACGGCGCATCGTGAGCGCGTCTTTGATTTCCGTGGGCAATTGGTTCCACTCGTCTATTTGAAAGAAATGTTCGGGATCGAATCAGAGACGAAATCCCAATTCCCGGTCGTCGTCGTTCGAAAAGGCAACAAACTCGTCGGCGTCGTCGTCAACGATTTGATTGGCCAACAAGAAATTGTCATGAAACCGCTCGGTACGTATCTTGAAGGGATTCCAGCTATCTCAGGTGCGACCATACTTGGTGACGGTCGCGTCGCCCTTATCGTAGATAGTAACGATCTCTTTTAAGGAGGAATATAGATGGAACAGAAATGGGTAGTCTTTTCACTTGAAGAAAATACGTACGGGATCGATGTGCAATCGGTCCGTTCAATCGAGCGGCTTCAGCCAATCACACGCGTCCCGAACGCCCCGTCACACGTGAAAGGGGTCATCAACCTTCGGGGTGTCGTCACACCGGTCATCGATCTTCGTTTACGCCTCGGTTATGAAGAAATCGAACCGACGGATGAGACACGTATTTTAATCGCGTCATTGAATCAAGGGGACGCGGGCTTTATCGTTGACCGGGCAAATGAAGTTGTCGAAAGTGATGAAGTGCGGATTGAACCGATTCCGGAGTCGAGTCGCGACATGATTTCAGCACACTTGACAGCAATCGCTAAAGGGGAAGACAAACTCTTCTCGCTTCTCGATGCGAATGCGTTGTTTGAGGAACAATATGCTGAGTGAGTTTGAGCAAGATCTGTTAAAGGAACTGGGAAATATAGGGTCTGGACATGCGGCAACTGCTTTATCCGCCATGTTAGCCAAACCGGTAAACATCACGGTCTCTTCGGCCGAGATGGAGCCAATCTCCTATTTACCGGATCGGGTTGGTGGTCCGGAGCGACATGTCGCTTCGGTGCTACTCGAGTTAGACGGTGAGATTCGTGGTATGATTCTTATTTTATTTGCCGTTGAGGACGCCGAACAGATGGTCTCGACTTTGATCGGCATGCCGTTCTCATTCCAATCTGGTGATGAACTCGGCCAATCGGCCTGGGAAGAAGTCGGGAATATTATGAGCGGTGCGTATGCACGGGCACTTGGTGATTGGTTGCAGACTCCAATCATGATCCAAGTACCGGCAACCGCAATCGATATGGCGGGATCGATCGTCGAGTTTGTCGTCACATCGGTTCAACCTGAGGAAGACGCCGCACTGTATATCGATACGACCTTTATGATTGATCAAAAAGTAAGTGCAGGACATGTGTTGTTCCTACCAACACATGGTTCACTCAAACGCATTCAAGAACGGTTGATTGGTCATGGCTGACGTTTTAAAAATTGGCATCGCCGAGTGGAAGCAAACGACGGCACCGAATCGGTTACGGACAGCCGGACTTGGTTCGTGTGTAGGTGTCATCTTATATGACACTCGCCTCCAATTGGCGGCAATGGCGCATGTTATGTTACCCGACTCGACCATTGCGAGGAAGAATCAAGCGATTGAAGTAGGAAAATATGCGGACACAGCCATCGATACGCTCGTCCGTTCTCTTAAACGAGAGGGAGCGACACGGTTACAAGCAAAAATGGCTGGTGGGGCACAAATGTTTCAATTCAAATATGAGAATGAAGCGATGCGAATCGGCGAACGGAACGCCGAGGCGATTCGTCAAGCATTAAAGGTTCATCGGATTCCGCTCGTGGCCGAAGATTGTGGCGGTCATAACGGACGGACGATTGAATTCGATGTTGCGACATCGGTCTTATCGATTCGGACGGTGAGCGTAGGTACGAAAGAACTATAAGGGGGGATCGACATGACGACTCATCTTACACAGTTGTGGGATCGCTGGAATACGGACCGTGATATGGATACAGCAAACGAATTACTAGCACATTACGAGTTTCTCATCCACTACCACGTACAACGGATGATCGTGACGCTTCCAAAGAGCGTCGAACGCGACGAATTGAAAAGTTTGGGTTACATGGGATTGTACGATGCCCTTATGAAATATGATCCAGAGCATAATAATAAATTTGATACGTACGCTGCATTTCGAATTCGAGGAGCCATCATCGATGGGTTGCGAAAAGTAGACTGGTTGCCTCGATCGGTTCGTGAGAAAGTGAAAAAAATCGATCAGGCGGCAGAACAACTTGAACAATCACTTCATCGCGCTCCGACGAAGAATGAGTTGGCGCTTGCTTGTGATCTTCCTGTTTCAGAAATCGAACGAACGATGGCAGAAGGGTATTTCGCCAACATGTTGTCGATCGACGAGGCCGTGACGTTACAAGAGGAAGGCAAAGTCATGTCAGTCACGTACTTCGACCCGGACTCCGAAAAACCGGAAGACACACTCCTTCAACGGGAGTTGATTGATGTGCTCGCGACAGAAGTAGACCATCTATCGGAAAAAGAACGGCTCGTCGTATCGTTATTTTATTTTGATGAATTGACATTGACTGAGATTGGGGAAGTGCTCGAATTATCGACTTCCCGCATTTCTCAAATCCATTCAAAAGCGTTGAAGACGTTAAAGCAGGCACTCGGACGGTCGTATTTAGAAGAAAAGACATCGTAAGGAGATGAACAAGTGTATATTGTATATGTGATCACGGCTTGTTTGGGTGCTTACGGTTTTTTATTCGGGTACCGTCAAGTCCAGGCGTTACAAGAACGGGTTGAGCGACTCGAACGAGAGAAACAGGAGACGGAGACGTTGCTTCTCTCGTTCATGGAGTCGATGAACGACCTTGTCACGAAAGAACCGGTAGAGCGTAAAGCGGACGTTCATCAGGAAGACTCAATACTTGTTGAAGCAAACATTGAGTCCGTGTCCGATGAGTTGAATGAAGAGAACTCAACAACGTCGGTTGACGTAGACGATGTGTTACTGCGCCATTCGGTTCGAGACGCGGCCCGCATCCTCGGAAAAGGGGAAGGTGAACTCGCGCTATATGCGAAACTTCGCAAAAAGTGAGAGTTGCCGGATTTCGTGACATATGCTATAGTAGTTCTCGGTGTTAAACACATCACACACGTCTCGGGATGATATTCCTCGGTGCCGAAAGGTCGGAATACAACAATGAACGAGGCGGAGGACTTTTTTAAACCACAAGGAGGAAATTTATCATGGCAGTAATTTCAATGAAGCAATTGCTTGAAGCTGGTGTACACTTCGGTCACCAAACACGCCGTTGGAACCCAAAAATGGCGAAATACATCTTTACAGAGCGTAACGGGATCTACATCATCGACCTTCAAAAAACGGTCAAAAAAGTAGACGAAGCTTACAACTTTGTTCGTGAACTCGCGGCAGAAGGCGGAAACGTCCTCTTCGTTGGTACGAAAAAACAAGCTCAAGATACAATCAAAGAAGAAGCAATCCGTTCTGGTATGTTCTTCATTAACGAGCGTTGGTTGGGTGGAACACTCACTAACTTCTCAACAATCAAAAAGCGTATTAACCGCTTGAAGCAACTCGAAAAAATGGAAGAAGACGGCACGTTCGAAGTACTTCCTAAGAAAGAAGTCATCATCTTGAAAAAAGAAATGACTCGTCTTGAGAAGTTCCTCGGCGGAATCAAGGATATGCCTGGTGTGCCTGACGCCCTCTTCATCGTTGACCCACGTAAAGAGCGTATCGCAATCGCGGAAGCTCACAAATTGAACATCCCAATCGTTGCGATTGTCGATACAAACTGTGACCCAGATGAAATCGACTACGTTATCCCAGCGAACGACGATGCAATTCGTGCAGTTAAATTGCTCACTTCGAAAATGGCAGATGCGATCATCGAAGCGAAGCAAGGTGAAGAAGAAGTTGCTGAAGAAGCTGTAGCGACAGAAGCTGAAGCTACAGAAGCTGAGTAATCAGTGAGACAATAGGTGATAAAGGGAAAGCCTTTTATCACCTTTTTTTAGGACAAGTATTCAAAAAGCCTCGTGCTTTTTCTTAAAATTCGTAAGTTTTACAAGGAGGAATTTCCGATGGCAGTTACAGCAGCAATGGTAAAAGAACTTCGTGAAAAAACAGGAGCAGGAATGCTCGATTGCAAAAAAGCACTCGTTGAAACAGACGGTGACATGCAAGCAGCAATCGACTTCCTTCGCGAAAAAGGAATCGCTAAAGCAGCAGCAAAAGGTGATCGTATCGCCGCTGAAGGTTTGACAGCAGTAGCAGTTGAAGGCAACAAAGCTGTGCTCGTCGAAATCAACTCAGAAACAGACTTCGTTGCGAAGAACGAAAAGTTCCAAACACTCGTCAACAACGTAGCAAAAGCAGTACTCGCTTCAGGCGCAACAACTGCAGAAGCAGCACTCGCAGCTGATTACGAAGCAGGCAAAACGCTTGAAACGTACATCCAAGAAGAAGCTTCTACAATCGGAGAGAAAATCTCACTCCGCCGTGTGGCTGTTCTTGAAAAAGCTGACGACGCTGTATTCGGTACGTACCTCCACATGGGTGGTCGCATCGGTTCTGTAGTCGTAATCGACGGCACGTCTGACGAAACAGTTGCAAAAGACGTTGCAATGCACGTTGCAGCAGCACGTCCACTTTACGCGACACGCGATGAAGTATCAGCTGAAGAAATCGACCGTGAGAAGAAAGTCTTGACTGAGCAAGCTCTTAACGAAGGCAAACCTGCTAACATCGTTGAGAAGATGATTGCTGGTCGCATGAACAAGTACTTCGAGGAAATCTGCCTCGTAGACCAAACGTTCGTAAAAGACGGCGACTTCAAAGTTGGTAAGTATGTAGAATCTAAAGGCGGGAAAGTCAACTCATTCGTACGCTTCGAAGTAGGAGAAGGTATGGAGAAACGTGAAGAGAACTTTGCTGAAGAAGTTATGAACCAACTTAAAAAATAATCTGCGTCATCGTATATGATGCAATCAAAATTGGGAACACGTCTTTATAACCTTGAGTTAGTTCGTTAAGGGAGCGTGTTCCCTTTTTTCAAGCAAGAGGAGGCAAAGTTATGGAACCGAAATATAAACGAATTGTGTTAAAATTGAGTGGAGAAGCGCTCGCTGGAGATCAAGGTTATGGGATTGACCCTAACATTGTAAACTCAATCTCAAATCAAATTAAAGAATTGATCGAGTTGGGTGTAGAAGTGGCCGTGGTTGTTGGTGCCGGAAACATTTGGCGTGGAAAGACGGGTAGTGAACTTGGAATGGACCGGGCAAATGCAGACTACATGGGAATGCTCGCGACTGTCTTAAACTCACTTGCCCTTCAAGACAGCCTTGAAACGTACGGTGTCCAAACGCGCGTCCAAACATCAATTGAAATGCGACAAGTTGCTGAGCCATACATTCGTCGCCGGGCAATGCGTCACCTTGAAAAAGGTCGCGTCGTCATCTTTGCAGCGGGTACAGGAAACCCATATTTCTCAACGGATACGACAGCTGCACTTCGCGCTGCTGAAATCGAAGCCGATGTCATTTTAATGGGTAAAAACAATGTGGACGGCGTCTACTCTGCCGATCCAAAATTGGATGCCACTGCAGTGAAATATGAGTCGTTGTCATACCTTGATGTCTTAAAAGACGGGCTTCAAGTCATGGACTCAACGGCAACATCACTCTGTATGGACAATCACATTCCATTGATTGTATTCTCATTGCTTGAAGAAGGTAACATTAAACGTGTCGTACTCGGGGAACATATCGGGACGGTAGTAGGAGGAGTCAATTCATGAGTGTCAAAGAAGTATTGCAAACAGCTGAAGAAAAAATGGAAAAAGCGCACACGTCACTGAAACGTGATTTTGGTACGCTTCGCACTGGCCGTGCCAGCGCATCGATTTTGGATCCTGTTCAAGTTGATTACTATGGTGTTCCAACACCACTCAATCAAGTGGCAAACATCAATACACCAGAAGCGCGCTTGCTCTTGATTCAACCATGGGATAAATCAATGGTTTCAGAAGTAGAAAAAGCGATTCAAAAGGCAGACCTCGGCTTGTCTCCATCTTCTGACGGAACAGTCATCCGTTTGGCGATTCCTGCCTTGACGGAAGAACGTCGTAAAGAACTGGTTAAAATCACGAAAAAATATGCGGAAGAGGCGAAAGTCGCTGTCCGTAACGTTCGCCGTGACGCTAACGAAAACTTGAAAAAACTCGAAAAAGATGGCGAGTTAACAGAAGACGATCTCCGCGGATATGCAGATGACGTTCAAACGTTGACGGATTCGTATATCAAGAAGATTGATGAATCTGCAGCAACGAAAGAAAAAGAAATCATGGAAGTGTAATCACGGAAGTGGTATACCAAAAAGCTGTGTGGGGACCCTTTTTCTGAGAGGGTCCTTCTTTCATACAATCAGGAGGATAACAGAATGTTTAAATGGGTGAATCCTAAAACAAAAATCGAGGCAGAATTAAGTGTTCCTGAGCACGTAGCCATCATCATGGATGGAAATGGACGTTGGGCCAAAAAACGTGGTCTCCCTCGCATCATGGGTCACCGAGAAGGGATGAAGTCAATCCGTGAAGCGGTTCGGACAGCGCAAGAACTCGGGATTCAGTCACTGACGCTTTACGCGTTCTCTACGGAAAACTGGACTCGTCCGGAAGAGGAAGTCTCGTTCTTGATGAAGTTGCCGAAACAGTTTTTAGAGACCGATTTGAAAGAACTTCATGAACAAAACGTCCAGGTGCTCGTCGCTGGTGACACGACGAAACTTCCACGCGAGACGCGTGAGGCTGTCGATCAGGCGAGAGAACGGACCGCTACAAATACAGGTTTAAAACTCGTCTTTGCACTCAACTATGGTGGTCGAGATGAACTCGTCCAAGCGATGCGTAGCATTGCCGAGGATGTACAGTCTGGTATGCTAGTACCAGACGCAGTGGATGATCAGTTGATCGGTGAACGACTCATGACTCACGTTCAAGATGTGGACCTCATCATACGTACGAGCGGTGAACAACGACTGTCAAACTTTTTACTATGGCAAAGCGCATATGCTGAACTCCACTTCACAGAAGTATTGTGGCCGGAATTTAAGCGTGAGCATTTTGTAGAAGCGATTGAATCTTACAACGCGCGCACGCGACGTTTTGGTGGGGTGTAACATGAAGACACGAATTATTACAGGCCTATGGGCAGGCGCAATCTTTATTACCGTCATCGCACTCGGTGGTAACGCATTTGTTTCTTTAATGGGGATTCTCGCCCTCATTGGATTGAGCGAGTTCACGTTGATGCGAAAACATAAGCTGTTGGCGTTCCCATTTTTAGTGACATCGCTCCTCGTTGCTTTCCCATTCGTCTTGTTGTTACTGGAAACACGAATCGTCACGGACGAGATGCCGTTCACGATTGAACAGTGGCTCGTGTTAGGGCTTGTGTTATTACTGTTTTGGACAGTCGTCACAAAAAATCGATTCACCTATGAAGATGCGGGATTCTATTTCGTATCCGCTGTCTACTTGGTCGTCGGTTTCTCAAGTTTCGCACTCGTACGCCTATCTGACGACGGGTTGTCGAAAGTGTTGCTCATCTTGTTCATGATTTGGGCAACGGATTCTGGAGCCTATTTCACTGGAAAGGCGTTCGGGAAGGCAAAATTATGGCCATCGATCAGCCCGAATAAGACGATTGAAGGGGCAATCGGCGGAATTGTATCGGCCATTATACTCGGCATCATCTTCGTCTGGATCGATCCGATTTTACCGGTATTAGAAGTGATTATTTTAGCCATTGTCGTTGCCGTCGTCGGACAGCTCGGTGATTTGGTACAATCCGCTTATAAACGTCAGTTCGGAGTAAAAGATTCAGGTCATCTCTTACCTGGCCACGGAGGAATCCTTGACCGGTTCGACAGTATGATTGCGGTTTTTACCGTCATTTGGGTGTTTAATCTGCTATAAGAAGGAGTGTCGAGATGAAGCGAATTAGCTTAATTGGGGCGACAGGTTCGATTGGCGTGCAGACATGTGACGTCATCGAACAGCACCCCGACCTGTTTGAATTAGAGGCGTATGCGTTCGGCACGAACGTCGATGTTGCCACGGAATGGATCAATCGACTTAGACCAAAATATGTGTCGGCGACAAGTATCGAGGTACTCGAACAATTGAAGCCGCGCCTTACATATGAACCTCTATATTTCATCGGTCCTGAAGGTCTCAAAGAGTGTGCGACGGCAGAACGCGCGGATATCGTCGTGACAGCAGTCGTGGGAGCGGTCGGTCTCGAGCCGACGCTTGCTGCGATTCAAGCAGGAAAAGATATTGCACTCGCCAACAAAGAAACACTCGTTACGGCAGGGCACCTCGTCAAGGCGGCCGTGAAAGAACATGGAGTTAAACTTTTACCGGTCGATAGCGAGCATTCTGCCATCTACCAATGTTTGAATGGGGAACGAAGAGAAGATGTTTCAAAAATTATTTTAACAGCGTCTGGTGGAAGCTTCCGTGACCGTTCGCGGGAAGAATTAGCCGACGTGACGGTTGAAGATGCATTGAATCATCCGAACTGGTCGATGGGGGCGAAGATCACAATCGACTCTGCGACAATGTTTAATAAAGGGCTCGAGGTGATCGAGGCACACTGGCTGTTCGATATCGATTATAATGATATTGAAGTCATCTTGCATCGTGAATCGATTATTCACTCGATGGTCGAATTTAAAGATGCAGCCGTGATGGCACAACTCGGAAACCCGGATATGCGGGGACCGATTCTCTATGCGCTTTCGGAACCGAAGCGGCTTGAAATTGAGGGGAATAAGCGGTTAAACTTGAAAGAAATCGGTAAGCTACATTTTCAAGAGGCTGATTTCAACCGTTATCCGGCACTTCGGTTAGCGTTTGAAGCAGGAAGAATCGGCGGCTCGATGCCGACAGTCCTGAATGCGGCCAATGAGATGGCAGTGGACCTGTTCTTAAACGGTCAGATCACGTTCTTAGAAATTGAACGACTCGTGGAAGAGGCGATGGCTCAACATGAAGTGATTGCCGAACCGACGCTCGCACAAATTCTAGAAGTAGACCGAGCAGTACGTCAACAGATTCAGCAAGGAATTGAAGGTGGGGAATAAATCATGACGACTTTTATCGCCATCGTTCTGATGTTCGGGGTTCTCATTTCGGTACACGAATGGGGACACCTCGTCATGGCGAAACGGGCAGGCATTCTCTGTCACGAGTTTGCAATCGGATTCGGTCCAAAAATTGTTTCATTCCGTAAAAATGAAACGCTCTATACCATCCGTCTCTTACCAATCGGTGGCTATGTCAAAATGGCTGGGGAAGATTTCGAACCGATTGAAGTACGTGCAGGGCAACACGTTGGACTTCGTTTAACCGAACAAGGCACAGTGGATCGGGTTTATTTTCAGCCGGACACCGCTACAGATGTTCAAGTCGTCGGTACCGTCGATAAATTTGATGCGACGCATGAATTAAAAGTACAGCTCCTCATCGATGAGGAAGTGCGTGTCTATTCGTTAGAACGGGATACACTTCTTGTCGACCAAGGGATGGAAATTCAAATCGCACCGTATGATCGCACGTTCGGTGCCCAATCGGTATGGAAACGGGTCTTGGCGATTGCAGCCGGTCCAGCGATGAATTTCGTGTTAGCGTTCATCTTGCTCATTATCGTGGGTCTCGTTCAAGGAACGCCGACGAACGATGGTCAAATCGGTACCGTTCAACCTGATTCAGCCGCTGATGAGGCAGGGTTGATGAGTGGAGATGAAATTGTTTCGATTGAAGGCGAACCAGTCACGGATTGGCTCGACTTGCGCACGGCTCTAGCTGACCGCGCCGATACGCCGACGGATGTCACGTACGTCCGCGATGGTGAGGAGGCGACCGTCACCGTCACACCACAAGCGGTTGAACAAAATGGCGAAACGGTCGGGATTCTTGGTGTCACAAACGCATTAGAGCGGTCACCGGTCAAAGCCGTGACGACAGGTGCTGAGACGACGTGGACGATGTCCACCCTCATCTTCTCAGCAGTCGGTGATTTGGTGACAGGACAAGTTGGTGTCGATCAATTGGCAGGACCTGTCGGAATCGTACGGATGACAGACGAAGTGGCAGCGAGCGGTTTGATTATGCTGTTGAACTGGACAGCGCTCCTTTCTGTCAACCTCGCCATCTTCAACTTGCTCCCACTCCCGGCTTTGGATGGAGGACGTTTGATTTTCCTCTTATTCGAAGCGGTGCGAGGGCGTCCAATTGATCCGAAAAAGGAAGGATTCGTCCACTTTATCGGGTTCGCTTTATTGATGATCTTAATGTTGATTGTCACTTGGAACGACATTCAATCATTCTTTAAATAAGCTGTTTGTAGAGAAGGGAAACGTTGAACTGTATGAAACAATCTAGATTGCTCATGCCTACATTGAGAGAAGTACCGGCTGACGCGGAAGCGGTCAGCCATCAACTTCTCGTCCGTGGAGGATTCATCCGTCAAAATGCGGCAGGAATCTATTCTTATCTTCCACTCGGACATAAAGTGTTACACAACATCCAAACAATCATCCGTGAAGAGATGAATCGTGCGGGTGCACAAGAGTTATTGATGCCGGCCATCCAACCGGCAGAACTATGGGAAGAGACGGGACGTTGGGGCATTTATGGTCCTGAATTGATGCGATTGACTGACCGCCATGACCGTCGCTTCGCACTCGGTGCGACACACGAAGAATTGATCACATCAATCGTCCGAGACGAGCTCAACTCGTATAAAAAACTTCCAATGAACTTGTATCAGATTCAAACGAAGTATCGCGATGAACGTCGTCCGCGCTTTGGATTGCTTCGCGGACGTGAGTTCTTGATGAAGGATGCATACTCATTCCACGCGACACAAGAAGACTTAGACGAAGAATATACAAACATGTATAACGCGTACTCACGCATCTTCGACCGCACAGGTCTTAAGTATCGTCCGGTCGTCGCAGACTCTGGAGCAATCGGCGGGAAAGATACGCACGAATTCCAAGCGCTCGCTGATATCGGTGAAGACACGATCGTTTATACCGATTCATCGAACTATGCGGCGAACATTGAAATGGCAGAAACACTCGACCGTTATGAGATGCAACAAGCTGATGTACGTCCACTCGAAAAAGTGGACACGGAAGAAAATCGCACGATTGAAGACGTAGCGAAATTCTTGAACGTCGATCCAAAGACGACCATCAAATCTGTCCTATTCAATGTGGATGGAGAGACGGTGATGGCAATCGTCCGTGGCGACCACGAAGCGAACGAGGTCAAAGTGAAGAACGCACTCGGTGGACTCGATATTCAACTCGAAGATGAGGCAAAAATCGTCGAGTTGTTCAAGTGTGCACCAGGTACGCTCGGACCAATCCATGCGCCAGTTAAAGTCGTTGCCGACTATGCGGTCAAGTATCTCGTGGACGCTGTTTGTGGAGCGAACGAAGCAAACACGCACTACACAGGCGTAAATGCTGAGCGTGACTTAGGAGAATTGACTTATCATGATTTACGTTTCGTCGTCGAAGGCGATTTAGCACCTGACGAGTCGGGTCCTGTTCGTTTCGCTCGCGGAATCGAAGTCGGACAAGTCTTCAAACTTGGGACACGTTATTCAGAGGCGATGGGAGCGACATTCTTAAACGAAGAAGGTCGTGCTGAACCACTCATCATGGGTTGCTATGGAATCGGTGTGTCACGGACACTTTCTGCCATCGTCGAACAACATCATGACGATCGTGGAATCATCTGGCCACGAAACGTGGCGCCGTTCGATCTTCATTTGATTGCAATCAACACGAAAGATGAGGCGCAAGTTGAACTTGCAAATCGTCTTTATGAAGAGCTCGGCCAAACGTACGATGTCTTGTTCGATGATCGAAAAGAACGAGCGGGCGTCAAATTTGCCGATGCAGACTTGATCGGTCTTCCGATTCGCGTCAACGTCGGGAAAAAAGCCGGTGAAGGAATCGTTGAAGTAAAAGTACGTGCCACAGGCGAAGTGATTGAAACTTCAATCGACGAATTGAAACAAGTCATTACTTCAAAATTTAGCGAAGTTCATTAATTAATGGATGAAGGTGACAGCGTAAGCGGTCACCTTCATTTGTCGAATTGGCATAAAGGGGGAAAGACGGACCCGTGGAAGCAAATCAAAAGATGCAACTATTATTAAGTGATCTTGGGATCACGACTGAGACAGACCTGTTCGACGAAGCGGAACTCTCACGACTCGTCGTCAATAAAACACGACGTACGTGGACATTTTATTTTACATTTCCGACAGTCTTACCGTACGACGTCCATCAATTGTTCATGAGTCGGTTAGAAAATCGGTACGCGACGTTCGCTGACGAAGTGTACGCGCGGTTCTCGACGGCAAAAGGTGGGAGCGAGCAGGACTATATCGACTACTGGCCACGAATCGTCAGTGAATTGAGTCAAGTGTCCGGGGCGATGCGAAGCTACTTCGGATCGGTCTCACCGCGATTTGAACAGAATAAACTGTTAATCCCGGTACGGTCCGGACCTGAGGCGAGCTATGTGGACAAAGAGCTCTGTCAAGAAGTCCAAGCGCTCTATAGCGCATATGGGTTCACGAAAAAACCGTGTCAGGCACACTTCTCTGAAGATGCCGAAGCAAGTCAGGCTTTACGTGAACAAGTTGTTCAGGAAGACATTGAGCAAGCGAAAATGGCTCTTGCGGCACAATTCGCTAAAGCGACAGAAACGAACGATGAACCCATCACAGAGATTCGGATGGGTGCTCTCATCAAAGATGAGATTGTTCCAATCAAGACGATTATCGAAGAAGAACGCCGCGTCGCCATTCGTGGTCTCGTCTTCTCTGCGGAGCGAAAAGAGCTGAAGAGTGGGAAAAAGCTATTCACTTTCAAAATGACGGACTATACCGATTCGCTCATCGTGAAAGTGTTTGCGCGCGATGACGATGACGATCGGATGCTCAGTGCCGTCAAAAAGGGCATGTGGATTCAAACGGCAGGACGAGTCGAGGATGATTCGTTCATGCGTGAACTATGCATGATGGCGTCGCAACTCCAAGAAGTAAAAGTCGAGCCACCCCGAGATGAATGGGAAGGTGAGAAGCGGGTAGAACTCCACGCACATACACAGATGAGTCAAATGGACGCAGTCACGAACGTGTCCGCTCTTGTCGCGCGTGCTGCTAAGTGGGGACATCGTGCGATTGCGATTACCGACCATGCTGGTGTTCAAGCGTTCCCGGAAGCGTATTATGCCGGGAAGAAAAACGACATCAAAGTGTTGTACGGAGTCGAGGCGAATGTCGTCAATGATGGCGTCCCGGTCGCGTATCATCCAAGTGATGTGTCGTTAGACGATGCAACATACGTCGTCTTTGACGTCGAGACGACGGGTCTTTCTGCCGTCTACAATAAAATCATCGAGCTCGCTGGTGTCAAAATCAAGGACGGGGAGATTATCGACCGCTTTGAGGCGTTCGCTGACCCGAAACATGCGTTGTCGGCGACGACAATCGAGTTGACGGGAATCACGGATGACATGGTGCAAGGACAACCTGACCCAGAAGTCATCACGAAACAGTTCGTCGAATGGTGTGGTGACAGTATCCTCGTCGCCCATAACGCATCGTTCGACATGGGTTTCCTCGAGGCGACACTTCGGAGCGGAGGTCATGAACCGGATGATTACCCGGTCATCGATACACTCGAGCTGGCTCGTACGTTGATGCCGACCTTGAAAAATCACCGACTGAACACGCTTGCGAAGCGATTCGATATCGAATTGACTCAGCATCACCGTGCGATTTATGACGCGGAAGCGACAGCGTATTTGTTGATGAAACTTCTCGACCTCGCCAAACAGATGTTTGAGATGACGACGCATCGCTCGTTGAACGCCAAAGTCGGGAGTGACGTGTCGAAGATTCGTCCGTTCCATGCGACGATTTATGCGAAAAATAAAAAGCCAGGACTTCGTCATTTATATGAACTCATTTCACTCTCTCATATCGATTATTTATATCGGATGGCACGGATGCCACGTTCAGAGCTCGTAAAGCGCCGTGAAGGACTATTGATTGGTTCGGCTTGTGACAATGGTGAGATTTTTGACGCTGCTTTGAACAAGTCAGATGATGAGCTCGAGAAGATGATGTCGTTTTACGACTTTATCGAGATTCACCCGCCGGCGCTATATCACCATTTGATCGATAAAGAGATTGTCGCGAATGAGATGGAGCTCCGTGAAATCATCAAACGAATCATCCGTGTCGCGGAGAAAGCCGAGTTGCCGGTATGTGCGACAGGGAATGTGCACTATTTAGATCGGTCCGACCGTTCGTATCGTGAGATCTTGATTCGTACCCAAGGTGGGGCGAACTTCATCAATACACGTAAAGAGTTGCCACATGCCCACTTCCGGACAACGAAGGAAATGATGGAAGAATTCAAGTTTCTAGGTGACGACTTGGCACGTGAAATTGTCATCACGAACCCGAATGCGATCGCCGATCAAATCGAATCAATCCAAATCATCCCGGATGACTTATATACGCCAAAAATTGAAGGCGCGGATGACGAGGTTCGGAATATGAGCTACGACATGGCCCGTTCGATTTATGGGGAAGAGCTTCCTGAGATTGTGGAGGCGCGACTAGAAAAAGAATTGAAGTCAATCATCGGTCATGGATTCGCGGTCATTTACTTGATCTCACATAAACTTGTTAAGAAATCTCTAGACGACGGGTACTTGGTCGGGTCGCGTGGGTCGGTCGGATCGAGTCTCGTCGCTACGATGACAGAGATCACCGAGGTCAACCCGCTACCGCCGCACTATGTATGTCCAAACTGTCAACATTCGCACTTCTTCAACGACGGATCGGTCGGTTCGGGATATGACTTACCGGACAAAGAGTGTCCGGAATGTGGCACGTGGTATACAAAAGATGGACATGATATTCCGTTCGAAACGTTCCTCGGATTCAAAGGGGACAAAGTGCCAGATATCGATTTGAACTTCTCGGGTGAATATCAACCGCATGCCCACGCCTATACAAAGGTGTTGTTCGGAGAAGAATATGTATATCGTGCCGGCACGATCGGAACGATTGCGGATAAGACGGCATATGGGTACGTGAAAGGATATGCGACCGAGAACGACAAGATTTATCGAAACGCGGAGGTCGATCGTCTCGTCTCCGGGGTTACCGGCGTGAAACGGACGACGGGGCAGCACCCGGGTGGAATCATCGTTGTTCCTGACTATATGGACATCGCGGACATTTCACCGATTCAATATCCGGCGGATGACAACTCGTCTGAATGGAAGACGACACACTTCGACTTCCATTCCATCCATGACAACTTATTGAAGCTCGATATTCTCGGGCACGATGACCCGACCGTCATTCGGATGCTCCAAGACTTATCCGGGATCGATCCGAAAACGATTCCGACAGACGATCCGACCGTCATGAAAATTTTCTCCTCGCCAGAAGTGCTCGGAGTGACACCGGAACAGATCGAGTCGAAGACCGGCACACTCGGGATTCCTGAGTTTGGGACGAAGTTCGTCCGTCAGATGCTTGAAGAGACGAAACCGTCCACGTTCTCGGAGCTCGTTCAGATCTCAGGTCTGTCTCACGGGACGGATGTGTGGCTTGGGAACGCGAATGAACTGATTTACAACGGGACGTGTGAACTGAAAGACGTTATCGGTTGTCGTGACGACATCATGGTCTATTTGATTTACGCAGGGCTCGAACCATCGTTCGCCTTCAAAATCATGGAGTCTGTCCGTAAAGGGAAAGGTCTCACAGACGAGATGGAGTCAGAGATGCGAGAGAACGACGTGCCGGAATGGTATATCTCTTCTTGTAAGAAGATCAAATACATGTTCCCGAAAGCGCACGCGACGGCATACGTCTTGATGGCCGTTCGTATCGCATATTTCAAAGTGCATCATCCTATCTTGTACTATGCGACATACTTCACCGTGCGCGCCGGGGACTTTGACTTATCTGCAATGATCAAAGGCCCTCAAGCCGTCCGTAAAGCGATGTCGGATATTCGGGAAAAAGGTTTCGACGCGACAGCGAAAGATAAAGGACTGCATACGGTCCTCGAACTTGCCCTTGAGATGCTTGAGCGGGGCATGAAGTTCCAAAACATCGACTTGTATCGTTCAAGCGCGACAGAGTTCTTGATTGAGGACAATACGTTGATTCCTCCATTCAATGCGGTCGATGGGCTCGGGACGAATGCGGCAAAAGCGATTGTCGAAGCGAGGGAGGAAGGACAGTTCCTTTCGAAAGAAGATTTACGCAAACGAGCGAAGTTATCGAAAACGGTCATCGAGACACTTGATACAATGAAATGTCTTGAAGGCTTGCCTGATGAGAACCAACTCTCATTCTTTGATTTTGGGGTGTAAGTTGCGATTTGTCGGGAAAATATGATATATTGGTATCGAACAAAGTTGGATACTACGACGGAAAGGAGTAGGGAACCCTACTCCTTTCTTGTATGTAAAAGCCAGAAGGAGGGATGAGAGTGTCCAAAATAACAGAAGTCGTTGAATCGATTGCGTTGCCAATCGTCGAACGAGAAAACATGGAATTGGTCGATGTGGAATTCGTAAAAGAAGGTCCAGACTGGTTCTTGCGCGTTTATATCGATAAACCAGGGGGCGTCGATTTAGACGATTGCGTCAATATCAATGAACAACTCTCGGAAAAACTGAACGAAACCGATCCGATTGAACAGGCTTATTATCTTGATGTCTCGAGTCCTGGTGCGGAGCGTCCGCTGAAAAAGCCGAGTGATTTCGAACGTGCTGTAGGCAAAAACGTCTACATGAAAACGTTCGCTCCGATCGATGGTGCCAAAGAGTTTGAAGGAATTTTGACGGCATATGATGGGGAAACGGTCGTGATCGAGACACGCATCAAGACGAGAAAAAAAGCGGTATCGCTACCGGTAGACAAAATTGCACAAGCCCGCTTAGCGGTCACGTTTAGTTAAGGAGAGGGAAGAAGATGGGTCCACAATTACTCACTACAATCGATCAGATTGCCAAAGAAAAAGGAATTGACAAAAATATTATTATCGACGCTCTCGAACAAGCGCTCATTTCTGCATATCGCCGAAACGTCGCGAACCCGAACGAGCATGTGAAAGTCGAATTCGATCAGGTGACAGGAGACATTCGTGTCTACGCACTTTTAGAAGTCGTCGAACGTCTCACACAACCAGACCAACAGCTCTCGCTTGAGGAAGCACATGAAATCGACCCGAACTATGAGCTCGGTGATTTCCATAAAGAAGAAGTCACACCAAGTGATTTCGGACGTGTCGCAGCGATGACGGCGAAACAAGTCGTGACGCAGAAGATGCGTGAAGCGGAGCGTGAACGCATCTACAACCACTTCGCAGATAAAGAAGACGAGATCATGACAGGGATTGTGGAGCGTTTTGACCCGCGCAACTTGTACATCGGTCTTGAGAACAACATCGAAGCAGTCCTTACTCCGAACGAACAAATGCCGAACGAGTCGTATCAGATTCATGACCGAATCAAGGTATACGTGACGAAAGTTGATTCGACGACAAAAGGTTCAGGTGCTGCGATTCAAGTGTCGCGTACGCATCCGGGACTTTTGCGCCGTTTGTTTGAGCTTGAAGTACCTGAGATTTCAAACGGAACAGTCGATGTCATGTCTGTATCGCGTGAAGCAGGTGACCGTTCGAAAATTGCTGTGCACTCGGATATCGTTGACCCGGTCGGCGCATGTGTCGGACCGAAAGGACAACGTGTTCAAACGATCGTCGACGAGTTGAACGGTGAGAAGATTGATATCGTCCGTTGGTCTGAAGACCCGAAAGAGTTCGTTCGAAACGCACTCAGCCCGGCACAAGTCGTTGCCGTCTATGTCAATGAGCCTGCGAAGTCGACGACAGTCGTCGTACCGGACTACCAATTGTCACTCGCGATTGGAAAACGTGGTCAAAACGCTCGTCTCGCAGCGAAATTGACTGGTTGGAAAATCGACATTAAGAGCGAGACAGATGCGGAAGCACTCGATTTGTTCGATACGTTCGCTGAAAAAGTTGAATCAGAACCAGAAATTGTTCAAAATGAAGTTGAACAAGACTTATCAGATGCTTCAGTTGAAACAGCTGTGGTGAAAGAAGAGGAATGACCATGAAGCAAAAGAAACTTCCTTTGCGTAAGTGTGTGGTCACACAAGAAATGCTCCCGAAGAAAGAATTGATTCGTGTCGTTCGAACGCCTGAAGGTGACGTGGTCATCGATCAGACGGGTAAAGTGAACGGTCGCGGTGCCTACTTATCAAAAGATATCGATGTTGTTCGTCAAGCAGAGAAAAAACGGACGCTCGATCATCATTTGAAAGTGAAAACGAGCGATGACTTGTATGAGCAGTTGAAAGCTGTCGCAGGTGACGAATCATGAGTCAGTGGGAATCATTGTTAGGCCTTGCCGCTCGAGCAAGGAAAGTAACGATGGGAGAAGAGTTTGTATTAAAGGATGTGCGAGCGGGTCGTGCCAAGCTCGTCATTCTAGCCGGAGATGCAGGTGCCTCGACGAAAAAACGAGTCACCGACAAGTGTGCATCTTATCAAGTGCCGCTGATTGAAGTGAGCGATCGCTATACAATTGGTGCTGCACTCGGTAAAGATATGCGTGTCGTCGTATCGGTGACAGAATCCGGATTTGCGAACAAGCTTAAGCAACTTCTCTCTTAACTATTAACGGAGGTGGATGCTTTGGGAAAACGCGTCTATGAATTTGCAAAAGAACAGAATGTAACGAGTAAGCAAGTCATTACTCAATTAGAAAAATTGAACAAACCGGTGAAAAACCACATGGCCGTCCTCGATGATGAGACAGTCAAACAGTTGGACCGTGTGTTCAATCCAGAAAAATATCGTGCTGAGAAGCAAGCTGAAGCGAAAGCGACTTCAACTTCGAACGAGCCGAAACAAGAGAAAAAAGAACAGTCACGTCCGCAAGCGACGCAACAAAACCGTGGCGGTCAAAACAACCGCGGTGGTCAAAATCGTAACGACAACCGTAACAACGATCCACGCAATAAAAAACGTGGAAAAGGGAAAGGTAAAGGCAAGCCGGTAAAAGCGGCCGTGCCACAAGAAGCCGATCCAAATTCGAAGACAAGTCAGCGTAAAGCGGCTCGTCTCGCTCAAGAAGCAGAGATGGGGAACGTCATCAAGTATGAGGATGTGCTCAGTGTCTCTGACCTCGCAGAGAAAATGAACAAAAAACCAAACGAAATCATCATGAAGTTGATGGGCCTTGGTGTGATGGCGACAATCAACCAGACACTCGATGACGAAACAATCGAGTTGCTCGCTTCAGAGTTTGGTTTTGAAGTAGAAAAAGAAGTCGTCGTCGATGAGACAGACTTCGAAACAGTTGAGATTGACTTCTCACAATATGATCTTGAAGAGCGCCCAGCGGTCGTTACAATCATGGGTCACGTTGACCACGGTAAAACGACACTTCTTGACTCGATTCGTAACACGAAAGTCGTTGCAGGAGAAGCGGGTGGAATCACGCAGCATATCGGTGCGTACCAAGTGTCTGTAAACGACAAGAAAATCACATTCCTCGATACGCCAGGTCACGCGGCGTTCACAACGATGCGTGCACGTGGTGCGGAAGTGACAGATATCGCCATTATCGTCGTTGCGGCTGACGATGGCGTCATGCCACAAACAGAGGAAGCGATTTCGCACGCAAAAGCAGCGAACGTTCCAATCATCGTTGCGGTCAACAAAATGGACAAAGAAGGGGCAAACCCTGACCGTGTCAAACAAGAGTTGACTGAGTTCGGTCTCATTCCGGAAGAGTGGGGCGGCGAAACGATTTTCGTTCCGATCTCTGCGATTAAAGGTGAAGGAATCGATGAGTTGCTCGAGATGATTCTTCTCGTATCTGAAGTCGAAGAATACAAGTCGACGCCAGACATGCCAGCTCGTGGATCAGTCATCGAAGCAAAACTCGACAAAGGTCGTGGACCTGTTGCAACGCTTCTCGTTCAACACGGTACGCTTCGTATCGGTGACCCAATCGTTGTCGGTAGCACGTTCGGTCGCGTCCGTGCAATGGTCAACGACATCGGTCGTCGTGTGAAACAAGTCGGTCCATCTACACCGATTGAAATCACAGGTTTGAACGATGTTCCACAAGCCGGTGATCAGTTCATCGTGTTTGAAGATGAGAAGAAAGCACGTGCAATCGGGGAAAAACGTTACCAACGTTACCTCGAGTCACAACGCCGTGAATCAGCGAAAGTCAGCCTTGACGATTTGTTCAGCCGTATTCAAGAAGGTGAAGTGAAAGACTTGAACGTCATCATTAAAGCAGACGTACAAGGTTCAGCTGAAGCATTGGCTGGTTCACTCCGCAAGATTGATGTCGAAGGCGTCAAAGTTAACATCGTTCACCAAGGTGTCGGTGCCATCACAGAAGGTGACGTCATTCTCGCATCAGCTGCGAACGCCGTCATCATCGGTTTCAACGTACGTCCTGACGGTAACGCTCGTTCGATGGCTGAACAGGAAAATGTTGAAATGCGTCTCCACCGCATCATCTACAACGCGATCGAAGAAATCGAGAGCGCGATGAAAGGGATGCTTGACCCTGAGTTCGTCGAAGAGATCACTGGTCAAGTCGAAGTCCGTGACGTCTTCAAAGTATCGAAAGTCGGTACGATTGCAGGTTGTTATGTGACTGAAGGTAAAATCACACGTGACGCTGGTGTCCGTGTCATTCGTAACGGAATCGTCGTATATGAAGGCAAGCTCGATACGCTTCGCCGCTTCAAAGATGATGTAAAAGAAGTTGCGACTGGTTATGAGTGTGGGATTAAAGTAGAGAAATTTGATGACATCAAAGTAGAAGATGTTATTGAAGCGTTCGTCATGAAAGAAGTCGAACGTAAATAATGTGAGGAGGGATCACGTATGAAAATTCGTGCCCAACGTGTTGCCGAGCAAATGCGTAAAGAGATTACAGACGTCTTGTTACGGGAAGTGAGTGACCCACGTACAAAGAACGCTACAATTACAAGCGTTGATGTGACAGGGGACTTACAACAAGCAACGGTCTACTATACGGTGCTCGGTGATGAGGAAGATGTGAAAGCAGAAACGCAAGCAGGTCTCGACAAAGCGAAAGGATTTATCCGTCGCGAAATCGGGAACCGCATCCGTCTTCGTAAAACACCAGAAATCTCGTTTGAATACGATTCTTCGGTCGCATATGGTAGCCATATCGATTCATTGATTCGTGATTTGAACAAAGACCAATAATTTGAAAGGGGAGACATCGTTCTCCCTTTTTTGTATGGAGGGATGAAGTTGGAACCGAACGGAGTGCTTGTACTCGATAAGGACCGAGGCATGACGAGTCATGACTGCGTGTTCAAGTTACGAAAGTTGTTTCAAACGAAAAAAGTGGGTCATACGGGCACGCTTGACCCGGAAGTGACAGGCGTATTACCAATCTGTTTAGGACGTGCCACGAAGTTATCTCGTTTTATCACGGATGAGGGCAAGTGTTACGTGGCCGAGGTGACAATCGGGACGGCCACTATGACCGAGGACGCTCATGGCGAGGTCGTAGAACAGAAGACAGTCACACCGAATGAGTTGGTCGAGTCACAGATTGATGAAGCGATGCGACAATTGGTCGGAACGATTGAACAGATTCCACCTTATTATTCAGCGGTCAAGGTCAATGGGAAGAAACTGTATGAGTACGCCCGCAAAGGCCAAACCGTAGAACGCCCCCGTCGGATGGTCGAGATTCACCGTCTGGAGCGGACGAGCGAGTTAACGTTTGAAGAAGGAGTATGTCGTTTCCAAATGGAAATCGATTGCGGAAAAGGGACGTACATTCGTACACTCGCTGTACAAATCGGTGAGAAGCTCGGTTACCCTGCCCATATGAGCGAACTGAGACGCACGAGCTCCGGCTCTTTCGAAGAAGCGAACGCTATATCCCTCGAACAGTTACAGGCATTAGAGACGGTCGAAGAACGAATGGCGCATGTCATCCCACTCGAAGAGGTCATCAAACGTTGGCCAGCCATCACGATTCCAAAGAATCGAGAGCGGTATATTCGGAATGGTGGCAAGCTGAACGGCGTTTCGCTCGAATTTGAGTTATTTACTGTCTATAATGAAGAAGGAATCCCTCTTGCTTTATATCGAAGACAAGATGGAACGACAGACGCTACAGTCGAGGTCATGCTGGCCATCGACTAAGGGGGAAATTGACAGTATGGAAACAAGACATCTCACCTATCCAGAAACGCCTGACCTGTATCCATCGGTCATGGTACTCGGTTTTTTTGACGGTGTTCATAAAGGGCATCAAGCCGTGATCAATCATGCGAAGCGTGTTGCAGCGGAGCATAACCTTCCGGTGACGGTCGTCACGTTCGACCCACACCCGAAACAAGTACTCTCAAACAAATCCGACGCGGTCCGTTATATCACGCCGCTATCCCGAAAATTGAAACGAATCGAAGCGCTCGGGGTCGAGCGATGTCTCGTCTTGACCTTTACGAAAGAGTTGGCTGGATTATCTCCTCAACAGTTTGTCGACGATTATTTGATTGCTGCTGGAGCCGTACACGTGACGGCAGGATTTGATTACTCGTACGGCAAGTTCGGTGAAGGGACGATGGAGACACTCCCATACCATTCTCGCGATCAGTTCACGACGTCCATTGTTACAGAACAGACGATGAATGGAGAAAAGGTATCATCGACGCGAATTCGTAAATTATTAGCTGAAGGCCACGTCGACGCGGCTCAAGAGTTACTCGGTGCTCCTTATGTCATCTGCGGTGAAGTCATTCACGGAGATGCGAGAGGGCGTACAATCGGGTTCCCGACAGCAAACGTGTTGATGGACGCTTCATATGTCATGCCACGACTCGGCGTGTATGCGACACGTGTCACGCTCCCTGATGGTCGGACGTTCGAGGCGATGACCAACGTCGGGCGTCGTCCGACGTTCTATGAGACGGGAGCAGTCTCTGTCGAAAGTCATCTCTTTGACTTTTCGGAGGATTTGTACGGGCAAGTGATCGAGATCGAGTGGGTTCAGTATATTCGTAACGAGCGAGCGTTCGATGGGTTAGATGCATTGGTCGCTCAACTGAAACAGGATGAGGTATCGGCACGCTCAATCCTATCTTGACTTTCGGTTGCGGTTACGCTATCCTTGTCAAGTACGCAAAGTACACCGTTTCGCTTGGCTGGTCGATTCACCAACGCCGGCTCGGCAACGCGGCAATTTTTAATTAAATGGAGGTGGAGAGGCAATGGCACTCTCAAAAGAACGTAAAAACGAAATTATCGCGGAATACGCGACTAAACAAGGTGACACTGGTTCACCGGAAGTACAAGTGGCAGTGTTGACTGAACAAATCAACACATTGAACGCTCACCTTCGTACACACAAGAAAGACCACCACTCACGTCGCGGTCTCTTGAAAATGGTTGGACGTCGTCGTAACTTGCTTACGTACCTTCGTAACAAGGACGTTACGCGCTACCGTGAATTGATTCAACGCCTCGGTCTCCGTCGTTAATCGATCGAGACTGTTTAACGGGCTGGGACAACGTCCTAGTCCGTTTCTTGTTTGTTAAGAGGAAAATGATTAGACATTCGTAAGATAGAGTTACATAATAAACTAGATAAGGTTTGAGAGGAGAATGTACATGTTAGGTACGAAACAAGTATTCTCTACAGAGTGGGGCGGACGCCCATTGTCTGTAGAGGTCGGTCAACTTGCGAAGCAAGCAAATGGCTCGGCGCTCGTTCGCTATGGTGACACGGTCGTCCTTGCGACAGTAACGGCTTCAAAAGCACCAAAAGATTTAGACTTTTTCCCATTGACGGTCAACTATGAGGAAA
This sequence comes from Exiguobacterium sp. s129, assembly GCF_018617585.1. Classification (GTDB taxonomy): domain Bacteria; phylum Bacillota; class Bacilli; order Exiguobacteriales; family Exiguobacteriaceae; genus Exiguobacterium; species Exiguobacterium aestuarii_A. Next base: position 125,727 of record NZ_JACSKL010000003.1, on the reverse strand, counting down.
AACTTTACTCGGTAGGTAAAATTCCAGGAGGATTCCTTCGCCGTGAAGGACGTCCGGGGGAAAATGCGATTTTGACATCACGTCTCATCGACCGTCCGATTCGTCCACTCTTCCCAGATGGATTCCGTCATGACATTCAAGTCATGATTTATGTCATGTCGAACGATCCAGACTGCTCGGCGGAGATGGCGGGTATGCTTGGAACGTCAATCGCACTTTCGATTTCAGATGTACCATTTGACGGTCCAATCGCAGGTGTGACGGTCGGACGTGTTGACGGCGAATTCGTTGTTAACCCAACGACGGCTCAAATGGAGAAAACGGATCTTGAGCTTCAAGTTGCAGGTACATCGACTGCCATCAACATGGTTGAAGCTGGCGCGAATGAAGTGCCAGAAGATGTCATGCTTGAGTCGATCTTGTTTGGGCATGAAGAAATCAAACGTTTGATTGCGTTCCAACAAGAGATTGTTGATGCAGTCGGCAAACCGAAGTTTGAATATACGGTCTCGAAATACGATGAGGCACTCACAGCAGAACTTGAAGCAGCTCGTCCTGAAATCGTTGAAGCGGTTCAAGTGGAAGAGAAACATGCCCGCGATGAAGCGATCAACGAAGTGATTGCGAAATACGTGGCGATGTATGAAGAGCGCCTTGCTGATGAGCCGTCGAAACTTGGAGAAGTTTCAGGCATCTTGAACAAATTTGTCAAAGATGAAGTCCGTCGCTTGATCACGGTCGACAAAGTCCGTCCAGACGGTCGTCGCCCGGATGTCATCCGTCCGCTCGCATCAGAAGTCGGATTGCTTCCACGTGCACACGGTGTCGGTCTCTTCACACGTGGTCAAACACAAGTCATGTCGGTCGCAACACTCGGTGTCATCGGTGATGCGCAAATCATCGACGGAATCGGCTTAGAAGAGAACAAGCGCTTCATGCACCATTACAACTTCCCACCGTTCTCGGTCGGAGAAGCACGTCCAGTCCGCGCACCAGGTCGTCGCGAGATTGGTCACGGGGCACTCGGTGAGCGCGCACTCTTGCCAATCATTCCGAAAGAAGCAGACTTCCCGTATACGATTCGTCTCGTCTCGGAAGTACTTGAATCAAACGGCTCAAGTTCACAAGCTTCAATCTGTGGCTCGACGCTTGCCTTGATGGATGCAGGTGTACCAATCAAAGCGCCGGTCGCTGGGATTGCCATGGGTCTCATCATGGAAGGGGAGCATTACACGGTCTTGACAGATATTCAAGGACTCGAAGATCACCTCGGTGACATGGACTTCAAAGTTGCCGGAACGAAAGATGGGATTACGGCCCTTCAAATGGATATCAAGATTGCTGGAATCACGCGTGAAATCTTAGAAGAAGCGCTTGAACAGGCACGTGTCGGTCGTCTACACATCCTTGACCATATGCTTGAAACATTAGACACACCACGCACACAATTGTCGAAATATGCACCGAAGATTGTGACGATGACAATCAATCCGGACAAGATCCGCGATGTGATTGGACCAGGTGGTAAGATGATCAATAGCATCATCGACCAAACAGGCGTCAAGATTGACATCGAACAAGATGGTACGGTGTTCATCGCCTCGACAGACCAAGAAGGCATTGATCTTGCCATGAAGATGATCGGGGACATCGTTCGCGAAGTCGTAGTCGGTGAAGTATTTGATGCAACGGTACGCCGCATCGAGAAGTTTGGCGCGTTCGTCGAACTTTTCAAAGGAAAAGATGCACTCGTACACGTTTCAGAATTCAGTCTCGAGCGTGTCGCAAACGTTGAAGACGTTGTGAAGCTCGGTGATACGATTCAAGTTAAAGTCACGGAAATCGATGATAAAGGTCGTGTCAACGCATCGCATAAAGCGCTCATCTTAGAAGGATTATCTCCTGAAGAGCGTGAAGCGTATGAAGCGAAACGGAAGGCTGCACGTGAAAGCCGTCCACCTCGTGAAGGCCGTCCGCCACGTCGTGACGGGGACCGTCGTCCGCCGCGCTCGACAAATTAATTATTCTGGCCATCGTCTTGGTGCGATGGCCTTTTTCATAGGAGTGAGAATATGGAATGGATGACACTACAAAACGGTATCCGCGTCATCATCGAACCGATTGAAGGTTCTCGCAGTACGTCGACCGGTGTATTTATTAAAGCAGGGACACGAACAGAGTCATTTGAAAACATCGGAATCAGTCATTTGATTGAACACATGTTATTTAAAGGAACATCGACGAAAAACGCGAAAGAAATCGCTTCCTTTTTCGATGAACTTGGTGGAAGCGTCAATGCCTTCACCTCAAAAGACCATACTTGTTTTTACGTGAAGACGCTCGACGAACATGCGGTCATGGCGCTCGACGTCTTGACAGACATGTTGTTTGACTCGGTACTCGATGAGACAGAACTCGAAAAAGAGAAACGTGTCGTCGTGGAAGAAATCAAAATGTATGAGGATACGCCTGAAGATCTCGTACATGAGCTATTGGCAGTTGCGGCATATCGTGACGATATCCTCGCACAACCAATCCTTGGAACGGAGGAGAGCGTCAATCGATTGACACGCGACCAACTCGTCGATTATTTACAAGAACGTTACGTGGCAGAAGAAATCGTCGTCTCCATCGCAGGACATGTCTCTGAAGAGTTGATGGAGGCAGTGAAACGTAGGTTTGCCAACATCCCTTCTAGGGAATCGTCGAAAGAACTCAATCAACCAGAACTGTTCCATGATACGTTGACGAAACGTAAGGAGACAGAGCAAGCACATCTCTGTTGGAACTATGAAGCCATCTCGGCAATGGATGATCGTTTACCGCACTTAGCACTGATGAACAACGCCATCGGTGCAACGATGTCCTCACGGTTATTTCAATCGATTCGTGAAGAAGAAGGATTGGCCTACTCGATTTACTCATACTATACGACGTTCGCCGATCATGGGACGTTTACAATCTATGTCGGAACATCTCCAGACACGTTGAATCAAGTCGAAGTCATTCTAGAAAGAGAATTGAAGCGTTTGTTCGAAGAAGGATTGACGGATGAAGAAGTCGATAAAGGGAAACGCCAATTGAAAGGTTCGCTCGTTCTCGGGAATGAAAGCTCGAGCGCACGGATGAATCGGAATGGTCGGAACTTGTTACTACTTGATGAAGTAGAGCCGATTGAACAAGTGATTCAAAAAGTGGAGAAAATCAAGCGTGATGAGGTCAATGCGTTGATTCGTGAAGTATTGACACATCAGCCAGCGAAGTCATATGTCCTCCCAAACGAAGCGTGACTTGAAACCGAATTGTAAGTTCTCTACACTGATTAAGAGGTATTCTTTAGTTTGGATAGGATACAGGTGAAAGAAGGGAAAGACTTGAACTTAACGGACTTAGTGAAGACGATACAACTCATTAACCAACCAAATCTTGAAGGCATCGTGGTGACTCACGTGACAACCGATTCTCGGGAAGTTGTCCCGGGGACGTTGTTTGTCGCCATTAAAGGCTACACGGTCGATGGACATGAATATGCGACTCAAGCAGTGGAACGAGGGGCAGTAGCGGTTGTCAGTGAACGACCGCTCGAACTATCGGTTCCGAACTTGATTGTGCGCGATAGTTCTCGCTCGGTCGGTCTTTTAGCTTCGGCGTTTTATGCGTATCCTTCTGAACAGATGCGACTGTTCGGAATCACTGGAACGAATGGTAAAACGACGACGACCACGATTTTACGGGATGTCCTAGACGTCCTCGGACACTCGACTGGCCTGATTGGCACCGTCGAGGTACGAATCAATGACAAGGTCGTACCGAGCAAGAATACGACACCTCAAAGCTCAGAACTGCAACAACTACTGGCACAAATGCGTGATGAGGGTGTGACGGACGTCATGATGGAAGTCTCTTCGCACGGTCTCGAACTCGGTCGTGTCATCGGTACGGATTTTGATATTGTCGGATTTACGAATTTGACGCATGATCATCTCGATTTTCATGGGACGTTTGAAAATTATGCCCGCGCAAAGGGATTGTTGTTCGCTCAACTCGGTCAAATGGCATCACGTGGGAAGGTAGCCGTCTTGAATGCGGATGATGCACAGAGCGCTCTCTATGAGACGATGACAGGCGCTAAAGTGTTGACATATGGAATCGACACGACGGCCGATTTGATGGCGTCAGAGATTGAACAGACGTTGTCTCAAACGAGCTTTGTGTTGAACTATCAAGGCACACGCCTACCGGTGACCGTACAGTTTATCGGTCGTTTTAACGTGTATAATTTATTGCTGGCGACAGGTTGCCTCCTCGCAGCAGGATACTCATTGGAGCAAATCGCTAGAGCGCTTGAAATGATTCATCCGGCCAAAGGACGCATGCAGCGCCTAGACGTGCCTGGGTACAACGTATACGCAGACTATGCACATACACCGGATGGCATCGAACAATGTTTGAAATCGCTCGTCGGTGTACCGAAAGAGAAGATTGTCTTTTTAATCGGTACGGGCGGAAACCGTGACGTGACAAAACGTCCGGCAATGGGTGAGATGGCATCGACTTACGCTGGGACAGTCATTATTACAACGGACGACCCGCGTTTCGAAGCGTATGAATCCATCACGAAAGGGATTGCGGCCGGAATGACGCATGATAACTATGTGGAGATCGGCGACCGGGAAGAAGCAGTCCGTTACGCGGCAAGTTTAGCCAAATCGGATAATATCATCGTGTTAGCAGGAAAAGGGCACGAAAAATATCAAATTATCGGAAACGAAAAATTGCCACTCGACGAAGAGGCGATTGTCCGATCGACCATTTTGAATACGGAGGAAGCATGATTTATGGCAGTACAACCAGTTACGTTGACAGAAAAAGAACATGACGACTTCGTCAAAGCACATGATCGTGGTGATTTATTACAACTATCAAGTTGGGGAGATGTAAAACGACAGAACGGATGGACGTCGGAGCGCGTTGCAGTTGCCCGTGACGGTTTAACGACCGGTGCGGCGTTACTGTTATTTAAGCGAGTTCCGAAATTACCATATACGCTATGTTATGCACCACGCGGATTTGTGGTGGATTATGATGATGTGGCGTCTCTCCAGGCACTTGTAAAAGAAGCGAAGCGAGTCGCTGCTAATCACAAAGCGATTGTCATCAAAATCGATCCAAACATCGACCGCGATGAGATCCCGGGCCTCTTGACGGAAATGGAAGCCGTTGGATTTCATCATAAAGGGTACGGGGGTGGCTTTGACTATGCACAACCTCGTTTCACGATGGAGACAGATTTACGTCCGAGTGAAAAAGAAATCTTTGCGAAATTCCATCATAAATTCCGTTATAACGTCCGGTTAGCGGAGAAAAAAGGAATCGTCTGTAAAGAAGTCGGGCGAGACGGATTAAAAACGTTTGCCGACCTCATGAAAGTGACGGGAGAACGTGATGGGTTTGCCATTCGAGGTCTCGATTATTTTGAGAATCTATATGATTGTCTCCAACCGAACGATGCGCGACTCTTTTTGACAAAGCTCGAACCGAAAATTGCGCTCGAGCAGCAACAAGCGACGCTTGAAAAAGCAAAAAAAGAGTTGGAAAAGATTGAACGTGGATTAGAGAAGGAAACGGTCGAAAAGAAACGGACAAGCCTTCTTAATCGTAAAGAACAGACGGTGGCACAAATTCAAAAAGCTGAGCAGGCGTTACCTGAGCTCATCGAACTGAACAAGACTTATCCGGATGGGATTGTGTTGTCAGGTGGGCTATTGACACTTGCGGGACGACGTTCATATTACTTATATGGTGCCTCATCGAATGAATTCCGTGAGTTCATGCCGAACCATTTGATGCAGTGGACGATGATGCAAGCGGCGAAAGAGAGTGGAGCCGAACGATATGACTTCGGCGGTGTCTCAGGCAGCACAGACCCAGATGATGAATACGCGGGTCTCTATGCCTTCAAGTCCGGATGGGGGAGTGACATGATTGAGAAAGTCGGAGAGTTCGACCTCGTCTTGAATCGTCCACTCTATATGGCACTTGAAAAAGGATTACCAATCCTTAAAGGACTGCGTAAACGGTTAAGAAGATGAGGTGGACCGGCGTGTTATCACTTGCGATGGTCGCCTTCTTGATTGGGATAGTGCTGGCTTACTTTTATATGCAACCACAACCTGTACCGTGGGTGGATGAGCCGACGTTTGAAGCGGACATGTGTGTGCGAAACGTAGAGGCAGAAAGTACTATTTTGGCAAGAACCAATATTGACTTCGACCGCCTTCATCCGCAAGTTGCGGAACGGGGAGCGACCTTCGTGCGCTTGGCACATTCTTGTCTCGGTCTCGAAGTTCGACTGACGTCAGGATATCGTTCAGCGAAAGAGCAAAATGCATTATATGCGCAAGGCCGGTCTGAACCCGGGCAAGTCGTGACGAATGCAAAAGCGGGTCAGAGCTATCATAATTATGGACTTGCAGTCGATTTTGTCATCATCCATGAAAACAAAACGGACTACGATTTAAGTACGGACCGTAATCGCAATGATGTACCAGATTGGCAAGAGCTCGGAGAATTAGGGAAGGCGCTCGGTTTCGAATGGGGTGGGGACTGGAACTCATTCCCTGACTATCCGCACCTCCAGATGGACTTTGGCTTGTCCATCCGACAACTCGACGCAGGGAAACGCCCAGATAAAGAAGCGGTCGCACCGCTTGCGGATACACTAAAACCTCTACTAGATTGAACGGAAATGTTGGCAATGAAGCCGTTTTCCGATACAATATTCAGTAGCGATAAGGGACGAAACAGAATATGAAACATTTAGGAGGTTTTTGTTAGTGTCAAAAAAGAAGACAGAGAATATTAGCGTCTTTGCGCTTGGAGGCGTAGGCGAAATCGGAAAGAACATGTACGTCGTGGAGCTAGACGACGACATCTTCGTCATCGATGCCGGTCTCATGTTTCCAGGCGATGAGATGCTCGGGATTGATATCGTCATCCCAGACATCACTTATTTAAAAGAAAACAAGGATCGCGTCCGAGCGATTTTCATCACACACGGTCACGAAGACCACATTGGTGGACTCAGCTACGTCTTACGCGATTTAAAACACGTTCCGGTATACGGGACAAAATTGACTCTCGGGTTAATTGAACTGAAATTAAAAGAGGCCGGTTTGTTGAAAGAAGTCGACCTTCGCATGATTGATGCCAAAACGAAATTGACTATCGCTGATCATCTCGTCACGTTCTTCCGCGTCAATCACTCGATTCCCGACTGTGTCGGTGTTTGTATTCAAACATCTCAAGGTGCGATCGTCCATACCGGAGATTTCAAGTTTGATTATACGCCAGTCGATGGGAAACAATCCGATTTCAATAAATTAGCAGCGATTGGACAGCGCGGTGTACTCGCGTTACTTTCTGATTCGACAAACGCAGAGCGTCCGGGTCAGACTGGTTCAGAATCGATTGTCGGTGCTGAATTGAACGATGTGATTTATCAAGCCGAAGGTCGTGTCATCGTAGCGTCATTCGCGTCGAACGTCCATCGCTTACAGCAAGTCTTTGCAGCCGCAGAAGCGAATGACCGTAAAGTCGCGGTCGTTGGCCGCAGTATGGTCAATATCGTCGAAGTCGCACAAAAATTAAACTACTTACGTTTCAAAGCGAAGACGCTCGTCGAGTTGTCGCAAGTGAATCGTCTTCCTGATAACAAAGTCGTCATCTTGACGACAGGGTCTCAAGGTGAGCCGATGGCTGCGTTGACTCGTATGGCACGTAACGCGCATAAGCAAGTGAACATTCGTTTGAATGACACAGTTGTCATTGCGGCGACACCGATTCCAGGGAATGAAAAGTCGGTTTCGAAAACGATTGATCTATTGTTCCGTTCTGGGGCAAACGTCATTTACAACCAACGTAAAGTCCACGTATCTGGACACGGGTCGGCTGAAGAGTTGAAGTTAATGCTCAACCTCGTCAAACCAAAATACTTCTTACCGATTCACGGGGAATACCGGATGCAAATGGCACACTCAAAACTCGCTGAACAAGTAGGTGTCAAACCGAACAACATCTTCATCGTCGAAAAAGGAGATGTCGTCGAGTTCACTGGTCGAAAAGCCCGGATGAGCCGAAAAGTTCCTGCAGGTAATGTATTGATTGATGGGATTGGCGTCGGTGACGTCGGGAACATCGTCTTACGAGACCGTCGTTTGTTGTCACAAGATGGGGTCGTGCTTTGCGTGGTCACATTGAATCGGAAACAGAAGAAATTGATTTCAGGACCTGAACTCATCTCCCGTGGATTCGTGTATATGCGCGAATCGGAAGAAATGATTTCAGAGGCAAACCGTATTGTCACGAAACAGATTGAAAAGAGTCTGCAAGCTGGCAGTGATTGGACCGAATTGAAATCAAATATCCGCGAGCGACTTAGCGTCTTCTTATTCGAGCAGACGAAACGTCGTCCGATGATCTTGCCGATCATCATGGAGATTTAATGGAATGAGAGTGAGGCAAAAGTCATCTGACTTTTGCCTTCTTTTTTTAGGAGGAACTAAAAGTGGCTCAAAAAACGAGAAAAACACCCGTGAAGCGGAAGCGACCAACAACGCGCAACACGAGAAAACGGAAAAAGCAGCCGATTGCGCCACGTACATATGGATGGGGAATTTTCGTTCTTTCCATCGTCGCATTCGTATTTGCCTTATTCGATTTTGGATGGATTGGTCGGCAACTATCTGACTTGTCGGAATACCTGTTTGGTGGCTGGGGTGCGCTCACCTATTTGATGATTGCCATCATGTTATGGATTGTATTAAAACCGATGAAGCCGATGGAGCGAGCAGGACTGCTCAGTATGACCGCCTCATTTCTACTGTTTGGAGATTTACTTTGGGGAGATGAGCGCGGTGGGGTCAACGGTGCGCTTTATGGCTTAAACCAATACTTATTTTCTGATTTTGGTCTCATCTTTTTAGGCATCGTCTGTTTTATCCTCGGTGTTTCCCTCTATGTCCCAACGATTTGGGGAACCATCTATCATCGCCTAGAGGAATCCGTAATGGCCGTGAAAAAAGAATGGCAATCGAGACCGAAAGCAGAAAAAAAACAAGACAACAAGCAAAATCAAGAACCGAAGCGGTCGCGAAAACCATCGCCTGAGCCGATGCTGGCAGAAGCCGATTTAGAGGTGGAGTCAGAATCAGATGTGGTCACGATGAATGACATCCCAATCGTCGGATTCAGTGAGAAAGTTGTCGCGGAGAAAAAAGAGGAGCCTAAAACGGAGCCGTCTACGGAAACGGATGAATCGATCTCGACCGAGGAGATGATGATGACCGCGGCGCAAGACGTCTCGGATACGTATGAGCTCCCGCCTTTCACGAATCTGAAGGAACCGGTAATCACCGATTTATCTGGGGAAAATGCGCGTTTGAAAGAGAATGCAGCTAAGTTAGTGAAGACGTTAAAGTCGTTTGGTGTAGGGGTGAAAGTATTGAAAATTCACCTTGGTCCGACGGTCACGAAGTATGAGTTACAGCCGGACATCGGTGTGAAGGTCAGTCGAATCACATCGCTTAGTGATGATCTCGCACTTGCGCTTGCCGCGAAAGATATTCGAATCGAAGCACCGATACCAGGCAAGGCGGCGATTGGTATCGAGGTACCGAACCAGGAAGTCGCTCCAGTCTGTCTACGTGAAGTGCTTGAGGCAGACCCAGTGAAACAAGACGATTCAAAACTGCTCGTTGCACTCGGACGAAGCATTAGTGGCGAGACTGTCGGCATCTCACTAAACAAAATGCCGCACTTACTCGTGGCAGGATCGACAGGTTCCGGTAAATCTGTCTGTATCAACGGGATGATTGTATCCATCTTGATGCGTTCTCGACCGGATGAGGTCCGTCTCATGATGATTGACCCAAAAATGGTCGAACTCAATGTTTATAATGGTGTGCCGCATCTGTTGACACCGGTTGTCACAGATCCGAAAAAGGCGGCTCAGGCATTGAAACAAGTCGTCGCCGAGATGGAAAGACGATATGAGCTGTTCAGTCGATATGGTGTCCGTAACATTGAAGGATACAATGAACTCGTCGACAAGTCCGATGATGAGGATGCTAAACGTCTACCATTCATCGTCGTCATTGTCGATGAGTTGGCAGATTTGATGATGGTCGCTTCAAATGACGTTGAGGACGCCATCATGCGACTCGCCCAAATGGCACGGGCTGCCGGGATTCATATGGTACTGGCGACACAACGTCCGTCGGTTGACGTCATTACAGGGGTCATCAAAGCAAACATACCATCTCGCATCGCATTTGCAGTCTCATCACAAACCGATTCCCGGACGATTTTGGATGGAGGAGGAGCGGAAAAACTGCTTGGGCGTGGCGATATGCTCATGCTTGCTAATGGGATGAACAAGCCGGTGCGTGTCCAAGGAGCGTTTGTCTCCGATCAAGAGGTCGAAACGGTCGTCAATCACGTCATCGCACAGCAACGTGCGCAGTACGTAGAAGCGATGATGCCGAAAGAAGAAGAAGTGACGACGATTGACTCGGACGATTCATTGTTCGGAGAAGTCATTCAATTCATCGTTACCCAGGAAACGGCTTCGACCTCGATGATTCAACGAAGATTTCGAATTGGTTATAATCGGGCAGCGCGTTTGATTGACTCGCTTGAAGAGGCGGGATACGTAGGTCCGTCAGAAGGTTCGAAACCACGGAAAGTATTAATTCATGAACAAGATGAATAAAATTTTAAAAACGAACGATTGTGTATCTAAATATACAATCGTTCGTTTTTTATTCCTTTTTCTACGATATGGAAATATTCGCGCAAATCAGAGAGGTTCGTTATAATATAAATGTAATATAGCACATATGTCCTATAACGTTTATTAGTACATACTTTTAAAAACGACTGAAACGCTTACATTTTTTAATAACGTTTACATTTTACAAAAGTTTTTCAAACTGAATCGAAATGGGTAAAATGGACTCAGAGGTACGGTTGGAGATAGTTTTTTAAAATATTTCCTTGATTCCGAACAAAAACTATTGCGTTCTAATTCTCGAATCCCTATACTTAATATTGGCAAGGACATTCATACGTCAGATGTCTGAGCACTGGTAAGTAAATTAAAGGTGGTGAGGCCAATGTCGATTAAGCTCGATCATCGATTGCTCTATCTTCGAGTGATTGAGAAAATTAAGCAAGATATCGACGCTGGTGTCTATCGTGAAGGTGAGAAGTTACCTTCAGAGTTCGAGCTTTCAAAGCAACTCGGAGTAAGTCGAGCGACACTTCGTGAAGCGTTAAGAATTCTCGAAGATGAGAAATTTGTCGTGCGAAAACATGGAGTAGGGACATTTATTAGTTCTAAACCGCCATTCACGTCAGGAATTGAAGAATTGTTCAGTGTCACTGATATGATCACACGCGCAAAAATGACACCAGGAACGAAAGTATTGGTGGCCGAGAAAGTGTTGGCAACAGAGAGAGAAGCCGAGCGTCTCAAGATTGAGCCGAACTCACCGATTTATCGGATTGTTCGAATTCGATATGCGGATGACACACCGGTCGTTTATTGTGTCGACAAAGTGCCGGCCCATCTCGTCTCGAATCCTGAGGCATTGACTGAAGGGAAGTCTCTGTTTGACTCTCTCGAAAAAGAGGTAGGACGTCGAGTCGCATACGCAATCACGCACATCGAACCGAGTGTCAGCTCTGAAATTTCGTCACAACTTCAGACGGACCAACCGTTACTCGCTTTAAAACAATTGCATTACGATGAGAGTGATTTACCATTACTCGATTCGGCCAACTTTTTCCGAGCTGATCGATTCGACTTCCATGTCGTACGTAAACGAGTGTAACCGAACAGTTTTTTAACGGAAGAGTTATTTTTGGGGAATAGCGTGAAAGCGCTTTCTTATACCGGTGTAAAGACTACTGATAACATGACAACAAAATTTGTTATGAACCGAAAGGGGAAACACGACGATGATGAACAAAAAGAAAACGATTCTCTCAGCTTTAGCAGCAGGACTCACACTCTCTACAGTACTCGCAGCATGCGGTGGAGATGACAACGAAGGCGGCTCATCTTCAAACGGCGAAGGCGGCGAGGGCGGCGACTTTAAAGTAGCAATGGTTACAGATACTGGCGGTGTTGATGACAAATCATTCAACCAATCTGCTTGGGAAGGTCTCACGAAATTCGGTGAAGACAATAACTTGACTGAAAACGAAGGATACAAATACCTTCAATCAGCTAAACAAGCGGACTACCAGCCAAACTTGCAACAATTGGCTCGTGACAACTTCAACTTGATCTACGGTATCGGCTTCTTGATGGCTGAAGACGTACAAAAAGTTGCTGAGCAGTTCCCTGACAACAACTTCGCAATCGTTGATATGGTTGTTGACGCTCCGAACGTTGCTTCAATCACGTTCAAAGAGCAAGAAGGTTCATTCCTCGTTGGTGTCATTGCCGGTCTCACGACAACAACTGACAAAGTTGGTTTCATCGGTGGAGTAGAATCAGACTTGATCAAGAAGTTTGAAAATGGATTTAAAGCTGGTGTCATGGCTGTTAACCCAGAAGCAACAATCGACGTGAAGTATGCAGAAGACTTCAACTCGGCTGAAAAAGGAACAGCAATCGCTTCAGGTATGTACGGTTCTGGATCGGACATCATCTATCACGCAGCTGGTGGTACAGGTGTAGGGGTATTCACAGAAGCGAAAAACCGTAAGAAGAACGGCGAAGAAGTTTGGGTAATCGGGGTTGACCGTGACCAGTACGAAGAAGGTCTTCCAGAAGACGTTACGTTGACTTCAATGGTCAAACGTGTAGATACAGCTACTTATGACGTATCGAAACAGACGATGGACGGAGAATTCCCAGGCGGCGAAATCATCGAGTTCGGTTTGAAAGATGACGGTGTCGGTATCGCAGAAACTTCTGACAAGCACGTTTCACAAGAAATTCTCGATAAAGTTGAAGAATATCGTACACAATTGGTTGACGGAGAACTCACTGCACCAGCAACTGACGCTGAGTTCGAAGAGTTCATGAAAAACGTAAAATAATTCATTTGAGTGAAGGGGGGACCCATGTGGTCTCCCTTTACTTAAAGTTAGGGGTGAACTTCCTTGGAATATGTAATTGAAATGCTAAATATTCGCAAAGAGTTCGGTACGTTCGTTGCGAACGACAATATCACACTCCAATTGCGCAAAGGAGAAATCCATGCGCTTCTCGGAGAGAACGGGGCGGGGAAGTCGACGCTCATGAACGTGTTATTCGGTCTCTATCAGCCTGAAGGCGGGGAGATTCGTGTGCATGGGAAAAAAGTGGATATTGAAAACCCGAACATCGCCAACGAACTTGGGATCGGGATGGTCCACCAGCACTTTATGCTTGTTGAAAAATTCACAGTCACTGAGAACATCATCCTTGGACTAGAGCCAAAGAGCGGTGTGACGATTGACCGTGCGACAGCCCGTAAAAAGGTCATGGATATTTCAGAACAGTATGGGCTTAAGATTGATCCAGACGCCAAGATTGAAGATATTTCAGTCGGCATGCAACAGCGTGTAGAAATCTTGAAGACGCTCTATCGCGGGGCAGATATTTTGATCTTCGATGAACCGACGGCAGTGTTGACACCACAAGAGATTCAAGAACTTATCCAAATTATGAAACGTCTGATTGCTGAAGGTAAGTCGATCATCTTGATCACGCACAAGCTGAAGGAAATTATGCAAGTCGCAGACCGTTGCACAGTCATTCGCCGTGGACGTTATATCGGTACCGTTGAAGTGGATGAGACGGTTAACGAAGATAGTCTTGCTGAAATGATGGTCGGGCGAGAAGTCAATTTCGATGCAGAGTATTCGAAAGCCGACCCGCAACAAGTCGTTCTCGACGTTCAAGGACTTGTCGTCAAAGACAGCCGTGGTTTGAAGGTCGTCGAAGGATTGGACCTTCAGATTCGTGCTGGAGAAGTACTCGGGATTGCCGGAATCGACGGCAACGGTCAGACAGAACTAATTGAAGCGATCTCGGGACTTAAAAAACCGGAGTCGGGTAAAGTTTTGCTCAACGGAAAAGACGTGACGGGTCATACACCGCGTAAAATGACGGAAGCTGGAATCGGACACATTCCACAGGACCGTCATAAACATGGTCTCGTCCTTGACTACTCGATTCGTGACAATATGGTTCTTCAAACGTACTACAAAGAACCGTTCTCGAAACGAGGACTCATGAATTATAAAGCAGTGGCAGAAAAAGCGAAGGCGTTGATTGAGAAGTTTGACGTCCGAACTCCATCCATCGACGTTCCGGCTCGTGCCCTTTCTGGTGGTAACCAACAGAAAGCAATCATTGCCCGTGAGGTCGATCGTTCACCTGATTTACTCATCGCAGCACAGCCGACGCGTGGTCTTGATGTCGGTGCGATTGAATTCATTCACGAACAACTCGTCAAAGAACGTGAAAAAGGCCGTGCCGTCTTGCTTATTTCGTTCGAACTTGATGAGATTTTGCACGTATCCGACCGGATCGCCGTTCTTTATGAAGGAAAAATCGTAGGAATTCGTGATCCGAAAGAGACGACGGAACAAGAGCTTGGCTTCTTGATGGCCGGCGGTCAGAGAGGGGACGACAAAGAATGAAAAAATTAAGTTTAAATCAACTTCTCATTCCATTCCTATCCATCATTTTAGGACTTCTCGTCGGAGCCATCGTCATGTTGATTGGTGGATACGACCCGATTCAAGGCTTTATCTCCTTGTTTGAAGGGATGTTTGGAAGCCCATATGCCGTTGGGGAGACGCTACGAGCAGCAGCACCTCTCATCTTCTCAGGTCTCGCGGTTGCCTTCGCATTCCGGACGGGGCTATTCAACATCGGGGTAGAAGGTCAAGTATTGATCGGATGGGTAGCAGCTGTATATGTAGGGATCAACTTCGATTTGCCGATGTTCATCCATTTACCGCTTGCACTTCTCGCGGCGATGGTCGCGGCAGCACTCTGGGCGTTCGTTCCTGGATTCTTGAAAGCGAAGTTTTACGTCCACGAAGTCATCACATCCATCATGATGAACTATATCGCGCTTTACACGACGAACGCGATTTTGCGTAGCGTCATTGGCGTAACGAACGAACGTACTGACTCAATCAATGAATCGGCATCGCTTGCGTCACCGTGGTTGCAAGAGTTGACGACGTACTCACGTCTTCACTGGGGTGTCCTCGTTGCAGTACTCGCGGCAATTGTGTACTACTACATTCTTCAACGTACGACACTCGGTTATGAGTTGCGTGCAGTCGGATTCAACAAACACGCCTCTCAATATGCAGGGATGAGCGTTGACCGTAACATCGTCCTTTCGTTTGTCATCTCAGGGATGTTTGCAGGTCTCGCTGGTGCGATGGAAGGTCTCGGGACGTTCGGTAGTATGACGCTTTCCGCATCGTTCACAGGTGTCGGTTTTGACGGGATCGCAGTAGCCCTTCTTGGTGCCAACACAGCGATCGGTGTCATTCTCGCAGCGATTCTATTTGCTGGATTGAACATCGGTGGATTGGCGATGCAGCTCGGTGCGAACGTACCGTCTGAACTTGTCAAAGTCATTATCGCAGCAATCGTCATCTTTGTGGCATCTGGTTATGCCATCAACTATGTCATTGAGAAACTTAAAGGAAATCGTAAGAAAGGAGTGGAGAAAAAATGAGCTTCTTAGAAGTCCTCTATATCGTCGTACCGGTTGCACTTGCCTATGCGACTCCACTCATTATCGCAGCACTCGGTGGAATCTTCAGTGAGCGCTCTGGTGTCGTTAACATTGCCCTTGAAGGGATTATGATTATCGGTGCCGCAACAGGGATCATCACTACGCTCACGTTAACAGACTTAGGAGCCGGTGTATTTAGCCCATGGATCTCCTTGCTCGTTGCGATGGTAGTCGGTGCGCTCTTCTCGCTCTTCTTGGCTGTCCCTGCCATCCTATGGCGTGCAGACCAAACGGTTCTTGGAGTAGCGATCAACATGCTTGCGATCGGTCTCGCCATCTTCGTTGTGCGTGTGCTTTACAACAAAGGTCAAACTGACTTTATCGAGTACCGTATTGCGAAGGAGAACGTACCGTTTTTATCAGATATTCCGGTATTAAAAATGTTCTTCATTAACGTACAATACACGTCATTCGTTGCCATCGCTTTAGCGTTTGTCGTCTGGTTCGTTATCTTCAAGACGCCGTTCGGACTTCGTCTCCGCTCAGTAGGAGAACACCCGATGGCAGCTGACACGATGGGGATCAACGTCACGAAAATGCGCTTTATGGGCGTCATGCTTTCTGGTGCGTTTGGTGGTCTTGCCGGAGCGGTATACGCCGTCACGGTTACGACGAACTTCAGTGGAACGACAATCGTTGGTCAAGGGTTCTTGGCGATTGCTGCAATGATCTTCGGGAAGTGGAATCCACTCGGAGCGCTCGGCGCTGGATTGTTCTTTGGATTCGCCCAAGCGTTATCGATTATCGGAAGCAATTTGCCTGTCATCAATAACGTGCCGCAGCTTCTACTTTTGATTGCACCTTATGCACTCACGATTCTAGCACTCGCTGGACTCGTCGGTCGTGCAGATGCACCGAAGTCGGTCGGTATTCCATATATTAAAGGAAAACGTTAATCCGGAATAGGACATATGTCCATTTTAGGAGGGTTGTTTGGTACTTAAGCCAAACAACCTTTTTTGTTATACTTGGCTAGAGCTGTCATGATTAGAGTAGGATGGAGAAGTGAACAAAAAAAGACATATCGGTCATTTGACCAATATGTCTTTGCAAGTTTATTCGTACTTCAATGCATCGCCATCGAACGATTCGTCTGCCACTTTGATTGAATCGGTCGGGCACCCTTCGAATGCATCCATCATGTCTTCGTACAACTCGTCAGGGATTTCCACAGTACCTGTGTTGTCATCCATCAAGTTGAATGCGAGACCTTCATCATCGTAATCATAAATATCTGGTGCTGCTGCGCCACAAGCTCCGCATGCGATACATGTATCTTTATCGACGATAGTAAATTTTGCCATGATAATAACCCTCCAAACGGTTCGTTTCTCTTAGAAATCAATCTACTGTCTACGAGTAATTGTAGTCTACATACCCAATTATTTCAATGAGGAAACGAGTGTCTTTTTGGTAGGATAATGATTTTTTTAAGGATGTGACGACTTGGTTCATTTAGCAGATGGAGTTTTACTGCTGGCCATTAAGCGATTAAACGGGGAACGGAGTGAACGTAGCCTGTTCCATGTCTTGAACGGAAAGCGCTCGGCCACGACGTTACAAGACGCGTTCTTTTATGAGTTAGAGCCTGTTTTTGGGCAATTTCCTCAAACGACGTACTCATATGAGTCTTTGTTAAAAGGGTTTGAAAAGAGGGGATGGTTGGACCGTAAACAATTTAAACTGACAGAAGCGGGAAACCTATTGTCTTCACCTGAAACGGTAAAGGATTTATTCAATCGTTTAGGGGGAGAGCGCCGTGATTATAATGCGACGACGTGGAAACGTTTGAGCCTCTTTGTCCAGACATTCATGTCAAGGGAACATGAGAGGACGTTTTATCCCGTTCAAGCCGATCGACCCGCGGAACAGTGGGTCAAACAGTTGTTACAGATTGATCGAGATTGGAAGGTGCTTATGCAAACATTCCATCATGAGATCGAGGACGCACTTGACATTATTGGAGATCCATATGCGACAGCGGTCGTCTATCGATTCACGGGAGCCTTTGAGACCGGTCTGACCTATGAACAAATCGCCAGTCTACTTGATGTCGACGCAGAGACGGCTCGCCTCTATTTTTTAGCAGGATGGAATGAACTGTTAACGGTATTACCGAAAGAGGCGAAGCTTCGGGGTTTCACCTATGGGTTGTCGACTGAGCGAATGACCTTTTCGGCACGTGAATCGTATGATCTCTTTCTCAAAGGCTATTCGTTTCAACAAGTTCAGTCTCGCCGACGACTACGAACGAGTACGATCGAGGACCATGTGGTGGAGATGGCAATGTATTTAGACACCTTTCCCCTCGATCAATTTGTGCCGAGCGACGATATCGTCACCATCGAGAAGCTGCGAGACCCAGAGAGCTGGGCTTTGAAACCTATCTTCGAAAAGATGGGCAACGTGAGTTACTTTCAAATACGCCTTGTGTTCGCAAGGTTGAAACGAGGTGAGACATTTGTATGAATCGACATTGAAACACGTGTTCGGATATGATTCATTTCGTCCTGGGCAGCATGAAATCATCCACTCCGTTGTAGAGGGACAAGATGTATTAGCCGTCATGCCGACAGGGGCAGGGAAGTCGTTGACGTTTCAACTCCCTTCGTACATCAAGAACGGGGGATTGACGGTCATCGTCTCGCCTCTCCTCTCCTTGATTGAAGACCAAATGCTCCATATCCGAGAGCGGGGAGAACGTGGCGTCGCACGTTTGACGTCGATGGAGTCTTCTGAAGAAAAGCAAGAAATCATCAATCACTTGAAACGTTATCGATTTTTATATCTCTCCCCCGAACAGTTGGCCGTTCCGTACGTTACACGCGCACTCTCAAACGTGAAGATTCAAATGCTCGTCATTGACGAGGCGCACTGTATCTCACAATGGGGTCATGAGTTCAGACCGGAATATGCGCGTTTAGGCGAACTACGTAAACAAATCGGGAGTCCTCAGTGCATGGCCGTCACGGCGACGGCACCGGAGAGTGTGAAGCAAGATATTATTGAAAAGTTGGCACTCTTTTCACCTGAGCAGTTCGTCCATTCCGCGAATCGACCAGAAATTCGATTGATGGTCGAACGACTTGAAAAAGAGAAGAAACTTGATCGGCTAAAAGAATTGGTCCGAGATGTTCCAAAACCGGCAGTCGTCTATACGGCGACACGTCGAGAAGCCGAGGCATTGGCGTTTGAACTAGAGGACGCGTTGTTTTATCACGGCGGCATGTCAACGGAAGACCGACGACTCGTACAATCTCAATTTTTACGGAATGAAGTGTCGGTCATGGTGTGTACAAGTGCATTTGGGATGGGTGTGAACAAAGACAACGTCCGTTCTGTCATCCACTATCAAATCCCTGCAACGGTGGAAGCGTATATGCAGGAGATTGGACGAGCAGGTCGTGATGGAGAGCCGGCGTTTGCTGTCCTCCTCTATGCGGATGGAGATGAACGCATTCAACAATTTTTGATTGATGGTCAATATCCAAAAGACGAAGAGATTCGCTTAGCATACTTTGAGTGTGAAAATGGCACGACACTTTCGCAATTACCCCGCTTATTGAGGATGAACGAAGAAGACCCGAAATTCCTTCTTTTAAAGCAGATGCTGTCTGAACGCTCGCTTCAAGAGGCGCTCGATTGGGTAAAAGAAAGAAAACGTGATCGCTATCGTCAACTCGGACAGATGATGGATTATGCACTTATCCGAACGTGCCGACGCGATTATTTACTCCGTTATTTTTCGGAGCCGACAATCGACCAAGAGGAATGTTGTGATGTGTGTGGGACGATTGAGTTTCCTGAGACACCGCAAATCGTTCGAAAAAATGTGACAGAATGGAAAATACGGTTGACGCAAATCTTTTCCTTTGAATAATATCATAGTAAAATGATAAAAAAGGTAAAGGAGGGCATACGTTGCGACATCGGAATCAGGCAGATTCTTTACGCGAGCAGTTGGCGGATACGTTGCCGTCTCGATCGGAGAGGCAAGAGCATGAACGGAAGAGGAAGTTGAATGATAACTTGATGAAGCGCCCGTTGGCGATGACTCTAACCTTCGCCATGTTAGCGATTATTCTCATTTTCATATATATCGGGCGAGATGCCATTTTTTAAGAAGGGTGCGGACATGGTCCGTGCCTTTTTTTATTTTGGGAAAATACTCGATTGCACAATAAAAGGGGTAAACCTTTTCAATTGAGGATATACTTATATCATAGAACGAATAGGAGAGGAGGGCGGAGATGCCGAAATACTCCATTAAGACTGTGGCGACGTTGACCGGTGTCAATCCAACGACCATTCGAGCTTGGGAACGGCGATATCAATTTATCGTACCGAGCCGAACCGAATCAGGTCACCGCCTATATTCAGATCAAGATGTCGAGAAAATTAAGTGGGTGGTAGACAAGCAAAAAGAGGGATTGACGGTCTCTCAAGCAATTCAACAACTCCACCAAGCTCCTGAACCAGAACCGACATCTGCGAAGCTTTACGATGAAGAGTTGAAGGATGCTTTGCTTCAGGCACTGCTTTCTTTCGATGAGCGGACCGCGCATGATCTAATTAATCGTGCGTTTAATACGTTCAGTTTTGAAAAGGTGACAAAAGATATCATCGGACCGTTACTGATGGATATTGGTTCAAAGTGGGAGCAAGGAACGATTACGATTGCCCACGAGCACTTCGCCACGGCGTTTTTACGAGCACGTCTTTCTACGTTGTCACTTCAAATGCCGATGAACCCGTTTCTTCCACGAGTCACTTGTGTCTGTGCACCGGGTGAGATGCATGAAATCGGATTGCTGTTCGTCACACTTTATTTGCGTCAACATGGGTACGACGTCATCTTTTTAGGAGCGGGCTTCCCGAAAGAAGATTTAAGCAAGGCTCTGCACGACATCAAGACATCGTGCCTTATTTTCGCATGCACATTGACGGACCATATCCCGAGCTTGTTAGAGGCGATGGAATATATTCAAGAAGAGCATCCCACATTAAAGATTGGGGCGGGTGGATACGCGGTCAGCCTCGAACGTAGTCGGTTCGATGATGCATTTCTTGGCGATACGCCAGAAGAGTGGACGAAATGGTTATCAACTATTTGACACGGGATTAAAACGGGAGTAGCTTATTAGTAGGATTGAATATTCACTGGAGGTTTTCGATTGAGATTTGAAAAACAAACAAAAGAACATCTTCGTGTATATGTGACTGCGAATGAGCTTTCGTTACGTGGGATCGCTATCGATACGATCGTGGGGGAAAACGGTCAACAGCTGTGGAAAGAATTACTTGAGACAGCAGAGAGTGAATACGGATTCTCTCCACAAGGAGCGGTCGATTTGAATGTGACGATGTTTCCTCGTGATGGTCTCGTCATCGATGTTCAAAAAGGTGAGGCCATAGCAGAGCTTGATGTCGAGCAAGTTGAGATTCGACTCACAATTGATGTCATTCATCATTTGATTTATCAGTTTGATGATATTGAAGATGTGATTAACGCGTCGATTCAACTGTTTCCACATATACATGAGACTGAGCAGGGCGGAGCACTTTATCACTATGAGGGACGGTACTATCTCCACTTCGTGGAAGTACTACCTGAGAAAGTGGAAGAACGTCTCGCTGCCATTTTATCCGAATATGGAAAGACGACCACGGTCAGTCCGTACGTCATGATGGAATATGGAAAAACGATTCAAACTGAACAGGCCGTGAAAGAGCTGTACGATGCATTCGCATAAGTACGGCTTTTTTACTTTTCTGTTTCTATTGTTTTTAACATGTCCGTGTTATGATTAGACATGAATTTTCAGTAGTTAGTTGAAGGAGAGATTGGAATGAAGGTCGCTGTATTGTATGGTGGAGTGTCAGGAGAACGTGAGGTATCCCTCACAAGTGGACAAGGGATGATTGAGGCATTGACGGAGCGTGGTCATGAGGTCACGGCAATCGATTTTCATCCAAAACGCGCGAACGAGTTATTGACGTTAGACGTCGATGTCGTCGTCAGTGCATTACATGGGAAGTATGGCGAAGATGGTCGCGTCCAATCATTACTAGAAATGGCGGGAATCCCGTACACGGGGTCAGGTGTCTTAGCATCTGCTCTTGCGATGGATAAGGCAAGAGCAAAAATCATCTTCGCAGCATCAGGCATCCGTGTGGCGCGCGACGTGTTAATTGAATCTGTGGATTCGATTGATGCGAAAGTAGCTGAGTGGGGTAATGAGTTTCCATGTGTCGTCAAGCCTGCCCAAGAAGGTTCTTCGAACGGTTTGACAATCGCGATGGATGAGACGATGTTACGTGCGGGAATTGATCGAGCATTTGCATGTGATTCAGCGGTATTAGTCGAGCAGTACATTAAAGGAAAAGAATTGACGGTACCGGTCATCGGGAACTTTGGGAAAGAGGAAGCACTTCCTGTCATTGAAATCATTCCAAAAAATGAGTTTTACGACTATGAGTCGAAGTATACAGAAGGTGGTTCGATTCACGTTTGTCCAGCCGAAATCTCGGATGAGTTGACGATGGAAGTGCAACAAGCGGCTGTCATGGCTCACCGTGCGCTTGGTTGCTCAGGTTACTCACGTTCTGATTTCCTCGTATCGGAAACGGGCGAAGCGTATATTTTAGAAACGAACACGCTGCCTGGAATGACGCCATTAAGCCTCTTCCCTGACAGTGCAAAAACAGTCGGAATCTCGTACGGTGAGCTTTTAGAGCGCTTTATGGAGTTAGCACTCGAACGTGAGTTGAAGTAAGACATCTGGATCATTCCACACTTCAAGAAAACGCTTTCATTATTTTTGTAAAACCCTTTCAAATTGAGCGCGTATCAGCTATACTTTTAAACGAATACGAGGTTAATTCTTGGGGGAGAATTGACAATTTAGGGGAGGAAACCTTCATGATTACGGATCAAGAAAAAGGTCATCAAAAACGAAAAAACATCTTGGAATCGACACAAGAGGTGATTCACGAAGCTTTAGATAAACTCGGCTATCCAGATGAGATGTACGAGTTGTTAAAAGAACCGCTTCGCATGCTGACCGTTCGGATCCCAGTTCGCATGGATGATGGCTCGACGAAAATCTTTACGGGTTATCGCGCTCAACATAACGATGCGGTCGGACCGACAAAAGGGGGAATTCGGTTCCACCCAAGCGTAACTGAAGTAGAAGTCAAAGCATTATCTGTATGGATGAGTTTAAAAGCGGGGATTGTTGACTTGCCATACGGTGGGGGGAAAGGCGGAATCGTCTGTGACCCACGCGAAATGAGTTTCCGTGAAATCGAACGATTGAGCCGCGGTTATGTTCGTGCCATTAGCCAAATTGTTGGTCCGACAAAAGATATCCCTGCTCCGGACGTGTTCACGAACTCGCAAATCATGGCATGGATGATGGATGAGTATAGCCGAATCGATGAATTCAACTCACCAGGTTTTATTACAGGTAAACCGCTTGTGCTTGGAGGTTCGCACGGCCGTGAAACTGCGACTGCGAAGGGTGTAGCCATCATGATTCGAGAAGCGGCACTCCGCCGTGGGATCGAACTAAAAGGCGCCCGTGTCGTTGTTCAAGGATTCGGGAACGCGGGTAGCTTCCTTTCGAAATTCATGTACGACGCAGGAGCAAAAGTGATTGCGGTCAGTGACGCGTATGGTGCGATCCATGACGAGAATGGCTTAGATATCCCTTACTTGTTAGACCGTCGTGATTCATTCGGTACGATTTCGACACTCTTCAAAAACACGATTTCGAATAAAGAGATGTTAGAACTCGACTGTGACATTCTCGTGCCAGCTGCTATCGAGAATCAAATCACGGAAGATAATGCCGATGCCATTAAAGCTTCCATCGTAGTGGAAGCGGCGAACGGACCGACGACGAACGAAGCGACGAAAATCTTGACAGAGCGCGGGATTCTCCTCGTTCCGGACGTATTGGCATCAAGTGGCGGGGTCACGGTCTCTTACTTCGAATGGGTACAAAACAACCAAGGTTATTACTGGACGGAAGAAGAAGTCGAGGAAAAACTTGAAAAAGTACTCGTTCATTCGTTCAACACTGTTTACAACACATCTTCAGCCCGCAAAGTCGATATGCGTCTCGCTGCCTATATGGTCGGTGTACGTAAGATGGCGGAAGCGTCACGTTTCCGCGGTTGGGTTTAAATAAAAAAGTTCGGTCAACATGCGTTGACCGAACTTTTTTATACTTGAATACGATTTGCAATCGTGTCTGCGATGGCTTTCCCATGAAAGCGACCGTTCTCGATAAAAATCTTATTCGCATCGTTGCCGGCAGCGACAACGCCAGCAATGAACAAATGCTCGACATTCGTTTCGAACGATTCCTCATCAAACGTCGGAACACCGCTCTCCTCATCGATTGTGATTCCCGCATTTTCAAAAAGATGATGATCTGGTTGATACCCTGTCATCGCGAGGACGTGATCGGCATACACGTGCTTCTCTTCCCCATGTTGGTAATAATAGACACCGTCTTCGGTAATGCGATCGATTGTTGCCTCAAATTCCATCCGAACTTTCTCATGTCGGACGAGTGAATCGAAGTTAGGCAGAACCCATGGCTTCACCGAAGGACTATAGGAGTCACCGCGATAAAGCACGGTCACGTACGCTCCGGCTTTTTCGAGTTCGATTGCCGCATCGACTGCAGAGTTCTTTCCTCCGATAATGGTGACGTGTTGTCGATAGTACGGATGGGCCTCGTGGAAATAATGGTGGACGTGTGGTAACTCCTCACCAGGTACATCGAGCATACGAGGACGTCCATAATATCCTGTGGCTAAAATCACATAATCTGCCTCGCGAACGATTTCCCCACGACGCTCATGACTTGACGTCACGACAAACCGATTGTCGATTTTTTCTACTGATTCGACGTTCTCGAACGGATGGACGTTCAATCCAGTACGGGTGACGACTTCCCGATAGTAAACGAGTGCATCTTGTCGACGTGGCTTTAAATCTTTACATATAAACGGGATGTCCCCGATTTCTAACAGGTTTGCAGATGAAAAGAACGTTTGATGGGTCGGATATCGATAGATTGCATCAACGATATTTCCTCGCTCAATTACCGTACAAGAAACCCCAATCTTCTCTAACTCGATGGCCGCTGATAGACCACATGGTCCAGCACCCACAATAATCGCTTGTTTATTCACTGAAAATCACCTCTTTGCTCATTGTAGGGAAGGGACTGCGGAAGCGCAAGGTTATTGCTGGAAACTAAAGCTATGCTCCATGACGGATTGAGAAGAGCCGGATTCGAGTTCCACGAGTAAACGCAGGCGAGCTTTTTGCGAATTTAGCCCGTTCGAGAAAATGATCCCCATCTCTTTCAATTGTTTCCCACCACCGGCATACCCGTATACGTCTTGGACGATTCCGTTAAAGCAACGGCTGACAATCACGACGGGGATTTCCTTGACCAAGCGCTCGAGTGCCGACAATAGTGTCGGTGGGACGTTTCCTTGCCCTAATACTTCGAGGACGAGTCCGTCGTATCCAAGTTCCATCACCGATTCGAGCAAATCAGGCTCCATTCCCGCAACGACTTTTAACACAGCTACCCGTTTTGAGATAGATGGAATCATTTTAGGCTGTCTCGTTGACGGTTGACTATAGATGAGTACATGGTCCTTTGTGACCATACCCACGTTTCCGAAATGAACTGACTTGAACGTATCGACGGATGATGTATGTGTTTTTGTGACGTTGAAGGCCGAGTGTATCTCTCCGTTAAATACGACGAGTACGCCTTTTCCGCGAGCCGATTCACTCTTTGCGACCCGAAGAGCGGTAATTAAATTGAATTCACCGTCTGAACCGACTTCATTCGAGGAACGCATCGCTCCTGTCAAGACGATTGGTACAGGCGCACCAAGCGTAATCTGCAAGAAGTAAGCCGTTTCTTCAAGCGTATCTGTTCCATGTGTGATCACGACTCCGTCATACGTGTCCTGTGTCAACTCATGTTGAATGAATTGTGCTAGTTCAAGCATTTTATCGGGTGTCATATGTGGAGATGGGATATTTGAGAAATGCTTCGTAGTAATGTGGGCGATGTCCGTCGCCTTCGGAAGTGTAGCGTCGATTGGGTTCACATCGCTCGGTTCGACGTGTCCTGTACCGGATTGGGACATGGCGATTGTACCGCCTGTATGAATAAGTAATAAATGATTCATAAATGACCTCCTAATTATTTTTATGGATTTTTCCATTTTCTAGGCGTTACACACTTTTTCTTTCAGACAATTCAGTGTATGCTAATGAGAGAAAGGAGAGATGCGTCATGATCGCAATCGCCTTGTCTGCGGTTGCACCAGGGCTTGCCCTTCTTTCCTACTTCTATCTTCGGCATGAATTGGAAGCAGAACCGCTCGGATATGTGATTCGTTCTTTCGTGGCCGGGGCCGTTCTTGTATTCCCGATCATGTTTATCCAATATGCGTTCGTTGAAGAAGGGGTGCTGACTGGTCCGTTTTGGCAGGCATATGTCACCACTGCCTTACTCGAAGAGTTTTTTAAGTGGTTTATGATTTATTATACAATATATATACATAAAGTCTTTGATGATTACTACGACGGGATTCTCTATGCGGTCGCCTGCTCGTTAGGCTTTGCGACGTTAGAGAATTTTTTATACTTATGGGTGTACGATTCATTAGAAATCGCGATTTGGCGCGCTATTTTACCCGTGAGCGGCCATGCATTGTTTGCGGTTGTCATGGGCTACTGTTTGGGACGTGCTAAACATTCGGCACGTGAGCGGGTGTGGCTGTTTATGGCAATTTTTTCTGCAACGGTCATCCACGGGACGTTTGATTTGATCTTGATTTTAGAACCGAATCATAAGTTGCCGGCCGTGCTCTATATCGTCATTTTATGGATGGTTGCACTTCTGCTTGTACGAGCAGCCAATCTGTCCAATCGTCGTCAATTTAAATAAAGGGGAACATGCATATGCTGAAAGAAGGACAAGAATTACGAATCGAAGTAGAAGGACGGAATGAGGGGAAAACAAAGATTGCGGCCATTGTGGATCAAATCGTTTGGATTGAATCACCAAGTGACATGACGACGCTTAAAACCTTCTTCTTACATGAAGAAGAAGAGATGCGTGTTTACTTTTTCAAAGGGGATAACCAATTGTTCGCATTTGATACGAAAGTCGCGAAACGAATCAGTGATGCGCAGATGACGATTCGCTATGCTTTCAAGATGCCGGATGAGAAGAAAATCAAACGAATTCAACGACGTGAATATTTGCGCGTCCCTGAAATGATTGATGTGACAGTTGTTGCGGCAGATGGGGCAGACTTCGAATCGTTCGAAACGACGTCGCTTGACGTATCGGCAGGCGGTATGAAAATTATTGCGAACCGTGTGCCCGTTGAAGTAAACGAATCGCTCATCGTTGTGTTCCGAATTGAAGATGAGCAGGGTGCGCCGCAACTCTTTCGTGTGAAGAGTCGTTTAGTACGTATACATAAACAAGAAGTGAAGCAAGAGCTTTCTTTGGCATTCGAAGATTTGACCCCTCGTGATCAGGAGACGATTTTACGATACTGTTTCCGTGTTCAACTTGAAGCGCGCAAGCGGACAGGGTCTGTATTTTCTTCAAGATAAAAAACTGTTATGATGTTCTCGGGATTATAGACCGAGAGGAGGAGGGTATCGGGCACACTCGATACCCGTTTTGTATGAAAAAATCGTTACAAATTGCTTTAGATGGACCGGCTGGTGCCGGGAAAAGTACAATCGCCAAGTCGTTGGCGAAACAATTGGGCTATGTCTATATAGACACAGGTGCGATTTATCGAGCAGTCACATATCGTGCTTTAAACGAGGAGATTAATCTTGAAGATGGTCCCGCACTTGCAAAGATGATCGAGAACATGTCGATTCGTCTCGTGCCATCTGAAGAAGGGCAACGTGTATTCGATGGCGAACAAGAAGTGACAGATGTCATTCGCTCTAGTGAAGTGACGAATAATGTGAGTTTTGTCGCCCGTCAATCGGAAGTACGGGATGCCTTGATGGATTTACAGCGTGATTTGGCGAAGCATGGCGGTGTCGTCATGGATGGGCGCGATATCGGCACGCATGTGTTACCGAACGCAGATTTGAAAGTGTTTATGACTGCCTCGGTCGAAGAACGGGCACGCCGTCGTCATGAGGAAAATGTGTCAAAAGGAATCCCGAGTGATTACGAGCGATTGAAGGAAGAAATTGCTCTTCGTGACAAACGTGATTCAGAGCGCGAGGTCGCGCCTCTCCGTCAAGCTGAAGATGCTCATTACCTCGATACGACGACGTTGTCGATTGATGGGGTCGTCTCGGCGATTGAACGATTAATTGAAGAGGTGAAAGCATGAGTAAACCGTTGAACAATGGTCCGTTTGGAATGTATCGGATGGCTAGGGCCGTCGTGAACATCATTCAAATCGCATCGTTTCGCGTCGAATTCATCGGACGCGAACATGTCCCAAAAGATGGATCGATTCTCGTCTGTTCGAACCACCAGTCAAACTGGGACCCGGTCCTCCTCGCATGTGCGATTCCGAAAGAACGTCCATTACGATTCTTTGCGAAAAAAGAGCTTTTCAGCGTTCCTGTATTGAAGCATATTTTGAACCGTGCGGGACAAATTCCTGTATCGCGTGGGGAAGGTGACCGTCAGGCGCTACGAGTTGTTCTTCAAAAGCTAAAAGAAGACGAGGTCATCTCGATTTTCCCTGAGGGTACACGTTCAAAAGATGGGACGTTAGGAAAGGCGCAAGCCGGGGTTGGTTTCTTTGCGATGCGTTCAGACGCGCACATTTTACCGATTGCCATCATCGGTAGATATAAGTTTCGTGCGAAATTGCGTGTCGTCATTGGAAAGCCGATTGATTTGGCTCCTTTGAAGGAACGAAAGGCAAACGCACAAGAGGCGGCTGACTTAATCATGGATACAATTGCCGACCTCTATTTGAAACATTCATTCACGAAGTAATTATAGGTTTGAGGAATTGAGGTTTAAACTTCTTTCAATAGAGGTACAATCTTCATAACGCCTTGACAAATTCTCGGAATTATAAGAGATTTATACTAGGTGTATGCGCCTCAGGGCGCTCCTTTTTGTACTCATCGTGAGGGGGTAGTGTTGGAATGGTCGAAGAAATGAAAGATATGCCTGATTTTGAAATTAATCGTGGTCAAATTGTGACCGGAACAGTTGTCAAAATCGAGGACAAGCAAGCGCTGATCGATATCGGTTATAAGACCGAAGCGATTTTGCCAATTAGCGAAGTATCAAGCATGCATCTAGACGATTTAAACGAATCACTCCAAGTGAACGACGAGATTCGTGTCAAAGTTAAAAAAGTCACGGACGAAGAAGTGGTCGTTTCGAAAAAAGACGTCGATGCTGAAGCAGCATGGGATCGAATTGTCGAGAAATTCGAATCGGGCGAAGTGTTTGAAGTGATGGTGAAAGATAAGGTCAAAGGTGGCCTTGTCGTCGATATCGGAATCCGTGGATTTATCCCGGCATCTCTTGTCGAAAGTCACTTTGTCGAAGACTTCTCGTCTTATTTAAACAAACCAATTACCGTAAAAGTCGTCGAGATTGATCGCGAAAAAAATCGCGTCATCTTGTCACATAAAGCAGTTGTCGAAGCAGAAATGAGTGCCAAGAAATCAGAGACGCTTGAATCGCTCGAAGTCGGTCAAGTGATCGAAGGAACGGTTCAACGTTTGACGGACTTCGGTGCGTTCGTTGATATCGGCGGTGTGGACGGTCTCGTCCATATCTCAGAAATGGCGCACAGCCGTGTTGAGAAGCCTAGCGATGTCGTAACAGAAGGCGACCGCGTCAAAGTGAAAGTCCTTGGTCTCGACTTGGATAACGAAAAAGTGAAACTCTCGATTAAAGAGACACAACCAGGTCCGTGGGAAACGATTGAAGGGAAAATTCAACCGGGTGATGTGATCGAAGGAACTGTCAAACGTCTTGTGACGTTCGGTGCTTTCGTTGAGGTCGCACCACAAGTGGAAGGGCTCCTTCATATCTCGCAAATCGCGAACCGTCACATCGCAACGCCATCTGAAGTGTTATCAGAAGGCCAAGAAGTGAAAGTCAAAGTATTAGACGTTCATCTCGATGATAAGAAAATCTCATTGTCGATGCGTGCACTCGAATCATCTGAACCGACTCGTCAAGATGATGATCAAGCGTTACTCGACGAATACAGCGACCAAGGAGGATTCTCTGTCTCTGAACTGACAGGTGATGAATCTTCGGACGACTCTAAATAAGATGATCGTTCAAGCGGGAGTCATGCTCCCGCTTCTTTTTGTATGGTCACTTAATTTTGCCTGTGATATGATAGGTAAGTTGCGTTTCGAAATGTTGAAATGATGAAATTTTGATAGAAAGATTAGTGAGGTGTTGTTATGGGAATTCCAGCAGTGGCCATCGTTGGCCGCCCGAATATCGGGAAATCCACAATTTTTAACCGCATCATCGGAGATCGTGTCTCAATCGTCGATGATAAACCAGGTGTCACACGTGACCGTATTTATGGTACAGGAGAGTGGCTCAACCGTAAGTTCCATTTGATTGATACAGGTGGGATCGAAGTAGGAGACGAGCCGTTGCTCGTCCAAATGCGTCATCAGGCTGAACTTGCCATCGATGAGGCGGATGTCATTATCTTCATGGTGAACGGTCGCGAAGGCATCACAGCAGCCGATGAAGAAGTAGCGAACTTGTTGTTCCGTTCGAACAAACCGATTGTCCTTGCCGTCAACAAAGTGGATAACTTTGAAATGAGAGATCTCATGTATGAGTTCTACTCACTTGGATTCGGCGATCCGTTCCCAATTTCGGGTACACATGGGTTAGGACTTGGTGACTTGTTAGACCAAGTGTTCGAACTTGCTCCTGAAAAGGATGAATTTGAATATAACGAAGACGTCATTCAGTTCTCGTTGATTGGTCGTCCAAACGTCGGGAAGTCTAGTTTGACGAACTCGATCCTTGGCGAAGATCGTGTCATCGTGTCAAACATCGCTGGAACGACTCGCGATGCGATCGATACACCGTTCACACGTGACGGACAAGAGTACGTCATCATCGATACGGCTGGTATGCGCAAACGCGGCAAAGTATACGAATCGACAGAACGTTACAGCGTCATGCGCGCGCAAAAAGCGATTGAACGCTCAAACGTCGTCCTCGTCGTCCTCGATGGTGAAGAAGGAATCATCGAACAAGACAAACGTGTTGCCGGTCTCGCCCATGAAGCCGGGAAGGCGATTGTCATCGTCGTCAACAAGTGGGATGCAGTCGAAAAAGATGATAAGACGATGAAGAAGATGGAAGAGGAAATTCGCAAAGAATTCTTGTTCCTTGATTATGCACCGATTGTCTTCTTGTCGGCACTTACGTCGAAACGGTTGCAAACATTGTTGCCTGTCATCAAGCAAGTGGCAGAAACACATCGTCGTCGGATCTCGACGAGCGTATTGAACGATGTCATCGTCGATGCGGTCGCGATGAACCCGACACCGACAGATAAAGGACAACGTTTGAAAATCAACTACGCGACTCAAGTTGCCATCGAGCCGCCAACGTTCGTCTTGTTCGTCAACGATCCTGAATTGTTGCATTTCTCGTATAAACGTTATTTAGATAATCAAATCCGTAAAGCATTTGACTTCACCGGGACGCCGATTCATATCGTGGCTCGTCAGAAAAACTAATAACGGGGGTGCCACTTATGGCAAATGTAGCTGTCATTGGAGCGGGAAGTTGGGGAACGGCCATCTCGCTCGTATTAGCGGATAATGGTCATGACGTCCTGCTCTACGGACGTGAACAAGAGCATGTGGACGAGATCAATTCGTCTCATACAAACTCGTTTTATTTGAAAGACGCACCGTTACCGGAATCGATTCGGGCCACGACAGATTTGAAGGAAGCGCTCGACGGACGCAACATTGTCTTCCTTGTCGTCCCGAGCTCGGCGATTCGTCCTGTCTCGAAACAGTTGAACACCATGTTGAAGGAACCGGTCACCATCGTTCATGCCGCAAAAGGGATTGAACCGAAAACGCACAAACGTCTCTCGGAAATCATTGCGGAAGAAATCGACCCGTCGAAACGTCGGGCCATTGGTGTCTTGACCGGACCGACTCACGCTGAAGAAGTCGCAGTACGGAAACCGACGACAATCACGATTGCTTGTGAGGACCTCGATGTCGCTGACGAAGTGCAGGAGCTGCTCACAAACGATCAATTCCGCGTTTACTTGAACTCGGATGTCGTCGGTGCCGAGTATGGCGGGGCGCTCAAAAATATTATCGCCCTTGCTGCAGGTATGACCGACGGACTTGGTTATGGGGACAATGCAAAAGCTGCCCTCATGACACGTGGGATTGTGGAAATTGCCCGACTTGGAGTGAAGCTCGGAGCCAATCCGGCCTCTTTCTCTGGATTGACAGGAATCGGGGATTTGATTGTGACGGCGACGTCGCAACATAGCCGGAACTGGCGGGCCGGCAATGCGATCGGACGCGGTGAAAAACTCGAAGACGTACTTGGAAACATGGGAATGGTCGTCGAAGGTGTTCGTGCCTGTGAAGCAGCACATTCGCTCGCGAAAGAGGCGGGTGTCGAGATGCCAATCACGGAAGCACTCTATAACGTGCTATTTGAAGGAAAGAGTCCTCATGATGAAGTGAAAAAACTCATGAGACGTCCACAAAAGCACGAGATGGAACAAGTGTTTCATTTTGAAGAATAATACTTTTGTGAGGAACTGACGTTTTCGTTCAGTTCCTCGCTTTTTTTTGCTACACTTGAAGTCTGGAGAACATAGAGAAAGTAGGGGGTAGACGTGACACCGTCACTCATCAAAATGTGGATTTCATTTGCGGGGATTGGTGCTTTTGCCATCGCTGCACTGATGGTCGCCATCAGTCACACGAAACTGACCGGATGGTTCGCGACGCTTGTGCGCCTGATTGCGTTCATCATTTTCTTATTTGGGACAGTAATTATGATTTTTGTCGTCGTCTCAGGACCGACGGGAGGATAGGCCATGAAAAAGAGCATAATCGCTGCTAGCTTACTGTTAACGACTTTGTTGGCAGGATGTATGTTCCCGGAGTCGGAACGTGCTAACAATATTCCGTATGAAGACCAATTGAATACCGTGCAAAGTGCGGTCGATGCATATCGTGAACAATCTGGCGTCTTGCCCATTAAAACAAAACCAGCGGAAACGCCGCTCATGGAGCGTTATCCAATCGAGTTTGCCCGGCTCGTGCCAGGGTATTTAGCGGATCCTCCAGGGAATAGTTTTGAGGGCGGTGGGTTGTTCCAATATATTCTCGTTGATGTCGAAACGGAACCGACCGTCAAATTGATCGACTTGCGTGTGTCGGAACGTTTGCAACAGCTTCAGACAAACATTAATGCGTTTCGGGCGAAAGAAGGGAAGTTTCCGTTCGATGGATCGATTGGGAAAAATCAGTTCACGCTCGATTACGACAAGATTTTTGTCACAGAGGAGCCGGTCATCCCGAGCCCGTATTCGGATCGCGAACTCCCGATCTACGTGGACGGTACCGGACAACTATTTGTAGACTATCGAGAAGATGTGAAGGAAGCGCTTCAAAATACGGATGAGTCGCCAGAAATCGGTGAAGACATTCGTTATTTGCTATATGAAGACGCTCCATTCGCCCCTGCTTATTCACAAGGCTATACAATAGATGAACAAGGAGAAGTTGTTTTTTTAAACAACTGAGCTTGTTTTGATGGCGAATGTCGTGAATTCACGCAAAAAATGTTGTCATATCAACGTTTGTACGATATGATTAATCCCGTAAACTCCTAGTGAGAGGAGGTGAATCGTGATGAACAAAACTGAATTGATCCAAGCAGTAGCGGAGAAAGCAAATGTTTCGAAAAAAGAAGCTACAGTAGTTGTAGAAGCTACTTTCGAATCTATCACTGAAGCACTCCAAAACGGTGAAAAAATTCAATTGATCGGTTTTGGTACTTTTGAAGTTCGTGAACGTGCTGCCCGTAAAGGCCGTAACCCACGTACAAAAGAAGATATCGAAATCCCAGCGAGCAAAGTCCCTGCATTTAAAGCAGGTAAAGCGCTCAAAGATGCGGTCAAGTAATCAGCAATACATAAGTCGCCGAAAGGCGGCTTTTTTGTTTCGTTTGCGAGTTCGAATGACGTGAATGTGACAAAAATGTGCTATACTATGTCAGAATGACAATGAAGTGGACGAGGGGGGATAGCATGGAACAGTTGACAAATGAATTCGTTGTCACAGACCTTGCTCGTCAAATCCAACAACGTATGAATCATCCCTATTTGACGAAACACGAGGTTGTACCAGCGGTCGACATGCTGTTGCTTCGTTGGATGGTCGAGATGATTGATTTGGAATCGATTGAGCATCAACAACTCGTGATGGCAACTTATTTCGCTCATCAGGCGCTCGAATTACATGATCAAGTGAACAGTAGTCCGAAAGGGTCGCTAGAGCGCCAATTAAAAGTGCTCGCGGGCGATTTTGCCTCGGCTCAGTTCTATAAAATCTTGACGGCTTTCCCAGCGTCGTATAGCGATCGATTCGGACAGTCTGTACAACGTGTCAATGCTGCAAAGTGTACACTACTGCTCGATAAAAACGTCTCGATGAACATTTGGATCGAAGCAAACGTCGGATTGATTCAAACACTTTCCGAGCTGATTGAACAACCTTATTTGACAACAAGTGGGAAACGAATGATTGATAAGAAAGCGACAGCGCTCAGACAAGACCAAAAGGAGCAACTCAACACGTTGCTCGCGCACGCGGTCGCTTAGAACGGAAAGGATGTTACGCGTTGCAACCGATAGAAAAAGAGCAAAAAGTATACGAAGTATTCCAGTCCATTTCTCCGAGCTACGATACGATGAACTCAATTATCAGCTTCCGACTTCACAAATGGTGGCGTCGGACAACGATGAAGAAAATGAACGTCTTTCCGGGGGCTAAATGTCTAGACGTTTGTTGTGGCACAGCTGACTGGACGATTCAATTGGCTGAAGCTGCAGGGAATACGGGGGTCGTCAAAGGCCTCGACTTTTCAGAGAATATGCTGAAAGTGGGAGAAGAAAAAGTAAAATCAATGCCGACGATTGAACTACTACACGGAAATGCGATGGCGCTACCGTTTGGAGATCATTCATTCGATTACGTCACAATCGGATTTGGACTTCGGAACGTTCCGGATTATATGACGGTGTTGCGTGAAATGCATCGCGTCTTAAAACCGGGCGGAACGGTCGTCTGTCTTGAAACGAGTCAACCGACGGCACCCGTCTTTAAAGAATTGTATCGATTTTACTTTGGAACCGTCATGCCTTTGTTCGGCAAAGTGTTTGCCGGGTCATACGACCAATACAAATGGTTACAAGAATCGACCGATCAGTTTCCTGACCGTCTGACGCTCAAACGCATGTTTGAAGATGCCGGGTTCGAACAAGTCGAAGTGAAGACATTCTCCGGAGGTGCATGTGCCATGCATCTAGGAAAGAAGTGGTGAAACATGTCTTTGAAGCGACTTTACCGTCACATGAACCGAGAGATTGATCAAATCGATCAATTTTTATCAACTCGAGTCAGGACGGACCACCCTGTGATTGAATCGGCATCTCGCCAACTACTCGATGCTGGTGGTAAACGCATCCGACCAGCTTTCGTTTTATTGAGCGCGGGATTCGGTGAGACGAAAGATATCCGTTTGACGAAAGTTGCCTCAAGTCTTGAGTTGATTCATATGGCATCGCTCGTTCATGACGATGTCATCGATGATGCGATGCTGCGTCGGGGGAAACCGACCGTCATGGAGCGTTATGATGAGACCGTTGCGATGTATACCGGAAATACGCTATTCGGAGAGGCGATTCGTCTCGTATCCGAAATCGATTCTCCGGAAGTGATGCGAATCATGGCGGACACGATGGAACGGATTTGTGTCGGCGAAATCAATCAAATCCAAGATCAATATGACTGGGGTCAATCACCTAAACGATACTTAGATCGGATTGCACGAAAGACAGCCCTATTGATTGAAACGAGTTGTGCGGCAGGCGCTGTTATTTCAGGAGCGTCACCTCAAGTCGTCAAACAACTAAGCTTATTCGGTTATGACATCGGGATGGCATTCCAAATGACCGATGATTTGCTCGATTTCACGGCAAAGAGTTTCCAACTCGGGAAACCCGTTGGAGAAGATTTGAAGCATGGTCATAAGACGTTGCCGTTGCTCTATTCATCAGAAGACCCGATTTTTTATGAGCGTCTCCGCCAGGTGAATGCATCGACAGACATGGAGATGACGAAATCACTCGTTCGTGAAGTGCAACGAAATGGGACATTAGAACGAAGCCAGCGCACGATTGACCGATACGTTGAACGCGCCATTCGAAGACTCGACGGGTTGCCGGATGTGCCTGACAAGCGATCTTTGATTGAAATCGCTCAATATATCGGGAAACGTAAATGGTAAATGCCCATGTAACCCCTTTCAAAAATGTTCAGGAGCGTGTACACTAAATACGTACAACGTACACATTTATTGACTTAGGGGGATTTGGGGAATGGAAAAGACATTTTTAATGGTTAAACCGGATGGGGTAAAACGTGGATTGATTGGGGAAATCATCTCACGTTTTGAAAACAAAGGATATACATTGAACCGTCTCGAAATGGTGACACCGTCAGTTGAGGTCGCAGAGGCACACTACGCAGAGCATAAGGAAAAGCCGTTCTTTGGTGAATTGGTAGAGTTTTTGACTTCTGGTCCGGTCGTCGCGATGGAATGGGAAGGGGAAGACATCGTAGCCGTCTCTCGTCTCATGATCGGGAAGACAAAGCCGCTCGATGCACAACCTGGAACGATTCGTGGTGATTTTGCATCGACGATGTCACAAAACGTAATTCATGGTTCTGATAGTGTGGACAGCGCGGAACGCGAATTGGCAATTTGGTTCGCAGGAGTTGCCTCACACGTTTCATGACTTTTCGAAGGGACGGGGAAACCTGTCCTTTTTTTTGATTCCCTTCTAAAAGCCTGTGGTCAGAAGAAAGAGGAAATGAGAAAGAATTGAGGTTGAAATTGGTGATGAATGATTATGCCAT
Organism: Exiguobacterium sp. s129; assembly: GCF_018617585.1. Lineage (GTDB taxonomy): Bacteria > Bacillota > Bacilli > Exiguobacteriales > Exiguobacteriaceae > Exiguobacterium > Exiguobacterium aestuarii_A. The sequence continues at coordinate 88,653 of NZ_JACSKL010000003.1, read as the reverse complement.
CTTCGTAAAAAAGTTTTATAACAAGTCCGGAATTGACTTGAATTTATATAAAGAGGCGCAAATGAAGCGCCGGATGGTCGCCTTACGCGAAAAGAAGGGATATGCGTCGTTCATTGAGTATTTAAAGGCGATGGAGACGGATCGTCAGCTCTATGAGGAATTCCTTGACCGAATGACGATTAACGTGAGTGAATTTTATCGCAATCCGATCCGTTGGCAGCAGCTTGAAGAGGATATCCTGCCTCACTTGATCCGTTCGAGTCAAGGGAAGCTCCGCGTGTGGAGCGCAGCGTGCTCGACAGGAGAAGAACCTTACTCGCTCGCCATGCTATTGTCTAAACATCTGGCACCTTCTCAATTTTCCATTATGGCCACTGATTTAGATGATATTGTCATCGAAAAGGCGAAACAAGGGAAGTATCACGAGCGGGCACTCATTGATTTGCCAGATGAGTTTAAAAATCGATACTTCACACGTCGTGGAGACGACTATTTCATTTCGGATGAAATCAAACAACTTGTGACGTTTAAAAAACACAATTTACTAGCAGACGTGTATGAACGGAACTTTGATTTGATTGTCTGTCGAAACGTTTTGATTTACTTTACGGAAGAAGCGAAAGAAAAAGTATATACGTCATTTCAACGTGCCCTTCGACCAGGAGGAATCTTGTTTGTCGGAGGAACCGAACAAATCTTCCAGCCGAAGCGTTATGGATATGCGATGAAACAAAGCTTCTTTTACGAAAAAATAGATGGATGAGGTGAACAGATGCGCTATTTGACAGCTGGTGAATCACACGGTCCGGGCCTGACGGTCATCATTGAAGGTGCCCCTGCCGGTCTCGCTATAGATTTAAATCAAATTAACCTAGAGTTGAAAAAACGTCAGTCGGGATATGGACGAGGGCGTCGCATGCAAATCGAGTCAGATCAAGTAGATGTTCGTTCTGGTATACGTCACGGTAAAACGACAGGCGCACCAATCACATTCTGGATTGAGAATAAAGACCATACCCATTGGAAACACGTCATGCAAGCCGAGCCAATCGAAGATGATGTCGAAATCAAGCGCCGAGTCTCGCGACCGAGACCAGGGCATGCCGACTTGGTCGGTGGGATGAAGTATGACCATCGCGATTTACGTGACGTTTTGGAACGTTCGAGCGCAAGGGAGACGGCGGCACGCGTCGCGGTCGGTGCCTTTTGTAAACAATTGCTTCAACAAGTTGGGGTGTCGCTCTTTAGTTACGTCAAAGTGATTGGTGGAGAACGGGCAGAGATACGTACATTTGAATCGCTCCAAGAAGCAAAAGAAGTGATTGACGCCTCACCCGTTCGGACGCTTGACGAAGAAGCGGCTGAGCGGATGATGCGTCGCATCGATGAAGCTAAGGCAAATGGAGACTCGATTGGCGGCATCGTCTGTACGGAAGTGCACGGTGTCGTACCAGGTCTAGGTTCATATGTGCAGTATGACCGAAAATTGGATGCGAAAATTGCGCAGGCGGTGTTGAGTGTCAACGCATTTAAAGGCGTGGAGTTTGGAGATGGTTTTGAAATGGCATACCGTCCCGGTTCTGAAGTGATGGACCCGATTGCATACGGAGACGAAGGATATACCCGACTCAGTAATCATCTCGGTGGTTTTGAGGGCGGGATGACAACGGGCATGCCGATTATCTGTTCAGCCGTCATGAAACCAATCCCGACACTTTATAAGCCTCTTCAATCAGTCGATATTGATACGAAAGAGGCATTCCTCGCTCAAATCGAACGGAGCGATTCGTGTGCTGTCCCTGCAGCATCACTCGTCGTCGAGGCGGTCATTGCGTTTGAAATGGCGAAGGAAGTATGTGAGACGTTCGGTCATGATACGATGGACCGAATAAAACACCGAATCGATGAGTATCGAGAGGAGTTACGAGTATGGTGACCATTCCAATCGCGGCATCGACCCCGTATCAGGTTGTCGTCGACAATCAAGACCGCTGGATGGAAACAAATGATTGGTCACGTTACCCGATGCTCTGGGTCGTCACGGATGAACGGGTCGACGCGCTTTACGGGGAATCGTTCCTTGCAAAGTTGGAGCAAGTTCACCCATGCGTCGTCTCATCTGTCGTCAAGGCGGGTGATGCGTCGAAGTCGTTATCGCAACTCGAACAGCTCGTGACAGAAGGATTGAGACACGGATGCGACCGTCACACTCTGATTGTCGCTTTCGGTGGCGGGATGATCGGTGATTTGGCTGGGTTTTTAGCGAGTGTCTACATGCGTGGTGTTCCTTACATACAAGTCCCGACAACGATTTTGGCACATGATTCGGCTGTCGGTGGTAAAGTGGCCGTCAATCATCCACTTGCGAAAAATGCGATCGGTTCATTCTATCAACCAATCGGTGTCTATTATAATGTTTCGCGGCTTCGTACCTTGCCGACCGAGGAAGTGCGAAGCGGTCTCGGTGAACTGTTGAAACATGCGTATTTATCTCGTTACGTCCTCGAATCCTCTTTCGAGGACGACTTGTTTTCCGCTCTTTCTGAACATGAGGAATTGAATTGGATCACATGGCTCGCCCGTGGCATTGAAGTCAAACGAGCAGTTGTCGAGAAAGATGAGCAAGAGCAAGACATTCGCGCTTGGCTCAACTTCGGGCATACGTTCGGTCATGCGCTTGAGTCCGTCGAGGCGTACCGTATCCCTCATGGAGAAGCGGTGTTACATGGGATGGTGTTTGCCTTTTTGTTATCGGGTGACGAGACACGGGCGAAACGGTTGTTTGAATGGATTCGTCTGAACGATGTCACACCGATTGACTGGAAACCGTTCGAGCAATATGTCGAAAAAATGATTCGGGATAAAAAGAATCGTCACGGCGAAATTCGGTTCGTCTTGCTCCGTGACACGATTGTCGTTGAATCTATGCCGCTCGAGCACCTTGAAGATACATTTGAACAGATGAAAGGATGGTGGGAATGATGAGTTTAAACGGTTCGATCCGTGTGCCAAGTGATAAGTCAATCACTCATCGTGCGCTTTTATTCGGCATGATGGCGACTGGGACGACGCGCGTCGTGCATCCACTTCTCGGTGCCGATTGTCGCTCGACACTCGAAATCATTCGTTCACTCGGAGCAGAAGTGATCGAAAAAGAAGACGAACTCCTCATCACGGGGGTCGAGTCACCACGTTCGGCACGATTAGACTGCGGGAACTCAGGGACGACGATGCGCTTGTTGATTGGAATCTTATCGGGGTATGATGGGTCATTTGAACTCGTGGGAGATGAGTCGTTGTCAAAACGTCCGATGCGACGTGTCAACGCACCACTCCGTGAAATGGGAGCGGACGTGAAAGGTGATTTGGCGCCGATCGTGATTGAAGGGAAAACGCTACAATCCATCGACTATACGTTACCGGTAGCGAGCGCCCAAGTGAAATCGGCTGTCCTCCTTGCCGGGTTACGTGCGGAAGGGACGACGATTGTTCGTGAGCCGATATTGTCTAGAGACCATACCGAGCGAATGTTGCCACTCTTTGGGGCTCGTCTCTCTGTGGATGAGGAAAAAGGAGAGCGCATGATTCGTGTCGAACCTTCTCGACTAAGCGGCGCGACGGTCGATGTGCCGGCAGACCCCTCGTCGGCCGCCTTCTTCTGGGCAGGGGCAGCCATCGTACCGAATAGCTCTGTCACGACGACAGACGTCTGTTTGAATGAGACTCGAATCGGATTTTTGCGAACGCTCGAACGGATGGGAGCAAACGTCATCATCTCCAATGAACGAGCCGTCGGGGAGGAATTGATCGGGGACGTCACGGTGACGACAAGTGAACTGTTTGGCACGATCGTAGAAAGGGATATGATTCCGTCACAAATCGATGAGTTGCCGTTATTCGCACTCGTCGCTTCACAGGCGAATTCTCCGTCAATCGTGAACGATGCAGCGGAACTGAGAGTGAAGGAGACGGACCGGATCGACGTGGTCGTCTCGGAGTTGCGGAAATTAGGGGTGGACATCGTCGGAAAAGAGGATGGGTTTATCGTAAAACCGAGTCGTCTTCATGGCGGACACGTCTCGGCTCATGGTGACCATCGTCTGTCGATGATGTTACAAGTCGCTACACTCGTCACGGATGAAACCATCCAAATTGAAGGCATTGATGCGTCCGATGTCAGCTATCCCGGCTTCCGTCAAGATTTACAACAGATTCAACGTGAGATAGAATAACGACAAAGCGAAAGCCAGGAGGACGAAACATGCTAGATGAAGCAGCATTAACACATATTATCGAGATGCTTGAATCAGGAGAGACTGAACATGCTCTTGCGCATATAGAAGAACTTGAAAAAGACGGATCGGATGATGATCGCTTAGCGATTGCTGATTTGTATTTAGAGCTTGGTCTTGCCGACCGAGCGACAGAAGTACTTTCAAAATTGTACGTGGATTACGAAGGTGACCCAAACGTCGCTCTGTCACTCGCGGAAGCATATTTAGACAGTGACCGTGAAGAAGAGGCAATTGCTGTATTAGAGAAGGTCAAGTCAGATGACGCGGAGACGCAAGTGAGAAGTCTCGTCTTATTAGCTGATTTGTATCAATCTCAAGGGCTCGACGAGGTAGCTGTGAAAAAATTGATGGAAGCCCTTGAAAAGAATCCGGATGAGCCGTTACTCATTTACGGGTTGGCGGAATTGTACGCTTCGACCGGATCGTTCGAGCAAGCCATCCCGCTTTATGCACGATTACCTAAAATGAATTTGCCGTCCGAGATCGATTACCAAGCTGACTATGCGGAAGCACTCACAATGGTTGGGTCGTTCGAAGAAGCGCTCGATGAGTATGAAAAAGCAACACATCGCAATTTAAATACCGTCTTCGGACATGCGATGACAGCGCATCGAATCGGTCGAGAGGAAGTTGCCATCAAGCAGTTTAAAGAGCTTCAGGCGATGGACCCGGACTTTACCTCGCTCTATCTTCCTTACACCGAAGCACTGGACGCGAATGGTCAGACGGAAGAAGCGCTTCAAATCGTCGATCAAGGAATCACGCGCGACGACTATAATGACGAACTTCGTCACGTGAAAGCAAAATTGCTCCTCAAGCTCGGTAATCGCGATGGCGCCGTTAAAGAGCTTCGAGAAGCACTCGTCTTGAATCCGGAATCGCTACAAGCGACAGAATTAATCTTATCGATTTTATTCGAAGCAGGAGAAATCGATGACGTGCTCGAAACAATAGATGCACTCGAAGATCATACGACGTCCCCGCTCATGACTTGGTACAAGGCGAAGGCGAAATATGAGCTCGAGGAATATGACGAAGCTGTCAGTTTGTATGCCTCGATTGAGCCGATGATGAAAGAGGACGTGTCATTTGTGACAGAATGGGCTACACTGTTGATAGAGGAAGGTCGTAGACAAGACGCGCGACGTGTGGTCGAGCAATCGCTTGCACTAGTGGTCGATCTTGAAGATCGCCAAGTGCTCGAAGACCAGCTCGAACAATTGTCTGATGACGTAGAATGATAAAGGGAAGGGAATGAGGTCAGATGGTCGAGCGGAAACGGAATTTTTTGAAGCGATTTGTCGCTCATCATACACTTCGGAAACGTGAAGCGAAATGGATTCTTGACTACTGGTTGAGACATCCGGATAAGCTTGGCAACGTTCATTTCGTAACAAACGCCTCGGTCTCGCCACGAAGTCTTGTGATGACGGCGTATGGATTTGACGGTGAACCGTTTCGATATCGACGGGGAGACCTTGTGACCATGAATCCTGAAAAGGCTTATCATGACATCCGTCTGCACGATGGGCCGATTTATGTAGAATTGAATTTTCAAGGCATGATGATTGATGAGAATTGGATTGACATCGTGGAGCAAAATCCGTTTGAACCGGTGGCGGAAGTGAAAGATGAAGTATCTTCTTCTGCTCAGACGGTCATCCAAGCTTCCGTTGCTCAATTCGAAGAAGAGCGTTTATTGATTGAAATCGATAAAGCACTCGACCGTCGGGACGAGAACTTATTCCGCAATTTGACGAGTCAACTCCACCAAGTACGTGAATCTAAATTATTTTGAAAAAAACAAGCGCTTCCGTTCCGGTTGGCGCTTGTTTTTTGGTATATTAATAACGTAGGAATACACAATTATTTCACAGTTCGTTCATAAGTTTGAAACGTGAACGAAGTCATGTACGATACAATAGACATGATGAGATAAGTTGGAGAGGAGGGAAAAGATGAGGTTCGATAGTCAAGGGGCATTGCGCTCGATTGCCGAACGACAATACGTCGATACGCTCATCGTTCCGCTCGCAGAATTGGCGTTTGGTGAGGATATGGTTCGTAAAGCCGAAAGCTATGAAGTCATTCATGCCGTCACGGTTGAGACAGAACGTCAATTATCTGGTCGGACGATGCTCAGCCCAACAATCAGTTACACCGATGTGGAAGCTGGTGTGGAACTAGCGATAGATGTGGTGGCAAAAGCGGAATCATCCGGTTTTTCTCACGTTTTGTTTATTGCGTCAGACGTCCGTTTCAAGCCATATGATTTGCCGATTTTGTTCGTACCACCGCTCGCGCTAGGAGCGATGTCGAGCGATCAGGCGCACACGATGGTTCAAAATTTTGCGACACAAGTTATCACAGAACTTTCGAGCCGTTGGATGGCGACATGAAGCGGTTGACGTAGAGGTTTTATTGATATACTATTTTGTTGAGTGAGAAATTTTTGTGAAGAATGCATAAAGAATTATGGGGTTATGCACACGAATGAGGGGGGAACGAAATGGCTCAAAATGGGTCAAAAGTCACGCGCCGTCAGTTCTTAACGTACACACTGACTGGAGTAGGTGGCTTTATGGCGGCAACATTGATCAGTCCGATGGTCAACTTTGCGATTGATCCGGTTTTGAAAAAATCTGGAGCAGGCGACAAAGTAAAAGTAATGAGTCTTGATGACATCACGACTGAGCCGCAACGTGTCGACTTTAAGAAACAAACACAAGATGCTTGGTACGAATTTGAAGAAACACTCTCAGCATGGGTATACAAAACAGAAAGTGGCGAAATCATCGCACTCTCTCCGATTTGTACACACCTCGGCTGTCAGGTAGCTTTTGCGGGTGATCCGACTCGTCCACAAGAATTTTTCTGTCCGTGTCACTTAGGACGTTACGAAAAAGATGGAACGAACATCCCGGGTACACCACCAACAGCACCACTTGCACGTTATGAAAAAGAAGAAAAAGATGGCTTCCTATACCTAGGTAGCCCAATTTCACAGAAGTGAGAGGGGGACTAGTCGATGTTACAAAAAATTTATGATTGGGTCGATGAGCGCGTAGACATCACACCACTTTGGCGCGATATCGCAGACCACGAAGTACCAGAACACGTCAACCCTGCCCATCACTTCTCTGCATTTGTCTATTGTTTTGGTGGTTTGACGTTCTTTACAATTGTCATCCAAATCCTTTCAGGGATGTTCTTGACGATGTACTATGTACCAGATATCATCAACGCGCACGCGTCAGTATACTATTTGCAAAATGAAATCGCACACGGACAAATCGTTCGTGGGATGCACCACTGGGGCGCATCCGTTGCCATCGTCATGTTATTCTTACATACGCTCCGCGTGTTCTTCACGGGATCGTATAAGAAGCCACGTGAGCTTAACTGGGTCGTCGGTGTTCTCTTGTTCTTCGTCGTCTTGGCGCTTGGACTCACAGGATACTTGCTTCCATGGGACATGAAAGCATTGTTCGCAACGAAAGTTACGCTTCAAATCGCTGAAAGTGTACCGGTCATCGGTGGTATTGCGAAGACACTTCTCGCCGGTGGTGAGATTGTCGGGGCGAGCACGCTCGCACGATTCTTCGCCATCCACGTCTTCTTCTTACCGGCGGCATTGTTCGGACTATTGGGAGCCCACTTCTTGATGATTCGTAAACAAGGGGTTTCTGGACCGCTATAAGCCGATTCGAGGAGAAAAAGGAGGAGAAACGATATGCATCGCGGTAAAGGGATGAAATTTGTAACCGACTCTCGAGTAGGAATCTCGAATCGGAAACAGAACATTGCAAAAGACTATTCAGAATACCCAGGACGCACAGAGGCGTTTTGGCCGAACTTCTTGCTTAAAGAGTGGATGGTAGGGTCGGTCTTCTTGATCGGCTTCATCGCTTTGACAATCGTCGAAGCACCACCGCTTCAAAATATCGCCGATCCAACGAACACGTCATACATTCCATTACCGGACTGGTATTTCTTGTTCTTGTATCAATTACTCAAATATCAATTCGCTGCAGGAGACTGGATCTTGCTTGGTACGGTCATCATTCCAGGTTTGGCGTTCACGGCACTTCTCATCGCGCCTTGGCTTGACCAAGGTCTCGAGCGTCGTCCGGCGAAACGTCCAGTCGCCATCAGTTTCATGTTGCTCGGTATTCTCTCGGTCTTCTACTTGACTTGGGAATCTGTTCAAACGACACACTGGGATCAAGTCCACGCTCAAGGCGAACTTCAAATTCCAGGTGAAGGTCCTGAAATTGATACAGCTGCACCAGGATATGAGATTTATTCAGCTCAATCTTGTGTGAACTGTCACGGTCAAAACCTAGAAGGTGGAGCAGCAGCTCCAGCACTCGTCGGAACACAGTACACAGCTGAAGAGATTGCGGATATCGCTGTAAACGGGATTGGGACGATGCCTGCTGGTCAGTGGGACGGCTCACCTGAAGATTTACAAGTACTATCTGAATTCATCGCTTCATATGGTGAAGGCGGCGAAAATAACGAGTAAGCCATAAAGTGTAGCCTGAGAAACCAGGCTACACTTTTTTACTTATGTATTCGTATTGCGATAAACTGAAGAAAAAAGGATTGAGAACATGAACCCGACGTTTTTAAACACTTTCTTAATGAATCGAATCGTACTGACGCTATTATTTGTCATCAACTTAGGCGGTACGATTTACGGTTATATTTGGTATGAGCCTCAACTTCGTGACACCCCATACGTGTATTGGCCGTTTGTCCCGGACAGCCCGACAGCATCGCTCTTCTTTACAATCGTCCTCGGATTATGGATTGTGAATAAGCGTTCCCCATTATTCGAGACGCTTGCATTCATTACCTTAATCAAATACGGGGTCTGGGCCGTCATCATGAATTTCATGTTTTTAGGGACGTTACCCGTGGATGCACCGACCATCACCATCTTAATGGCGGTCATGTTGATGGTTTCTCATGGAGCGATGGCGCTTCAAGCACTCATTTACGCACCTTTTATGAAATGGACGATTACATCGTTTGTCTGTACATTGATTTGGGTAATTCATAATGACGTAGTTGATTATGTGCTTGGTCAATGGCCGCGCTATCCGTCACTCGCGGAACATATCATGTGGATCGGTTACGGCTCGTTTTGGTTAACGGGATTATGTTTTTTTATGGGATATGCGTTCGTCCTGCGCCCTTCGCTTGAAAATAAGTTCATAAGAATGTAAAATCAAATTATCAAATACACGCAGAGGTGAAATAGAAAATGTCATTAGGTGGCTATATTTTCTATCTTGCACTGATTATGCTCATCCCCTTATGGGCCCAGATGCGAGTGAAAAGCACGTACAAACAGTTTTTAAAACAACCGCTTCAAAGCGGTGTCACAGGCGCACAAGTCGCTGATTTCATCATGAAACAAAACGGTGTTCACAACGTACGAATCGAGATGGTCGATGGACTCATGAGCGACCACTATGACCCGGTCAATAAAGTCGTCCGTCTCTCTCGTGAAGTGTATCAAGGGTCGACGATTTCGTCGGCAGCCATCGCGGCCCACGAGGTCGGTCACGTCATTCAAGATGCGACCGACTACAAGATGATGCGCGTTCGACATAGTCTCGTTCCAGTCGTCAATATTACGTCGAACTTGTCATTTCCATTATTAATCGGTGGTTTCTTGTTCGGTGCACTCGGATTGGCACAACTCGGTGTCATCATGATGCTCGGTGCGGTTGTGTTCCAATTGATCACGCTCCCAGTCGAGTTCGATGCTTCGAAACGGGCGATGGCTCAGTTGACGTCACACGGAATTGTGACGGCGACAGAAGAGTCTGGCGCACGGAAAGTATTGAATGCTGCAGCATGGACGTATGTGGCTGCAACGCTCGTTGCGGTTGCCGAACTTATCCGTTTGGCACTCATCGTGTTTATGCCACGTGAGGAGTAGAACGAAATCCCGTCATAATCGGCGGGATTTTTTTATTTTGTGGTGAAAGGAAATGTTGTTGATGAAACTGCAACTGACAGAGAACGGTCATGAGCAATTGAAAAATAAACTAGCCATGTTAAAGCAAGACAGGACGGATGCTCGTGAACGTATACGTACGGCGCGGAAATTTTGTGATTTTCGAGAAGATGTCACCTACACTGAGGCGGTTCGTGATGTTGAGCGAATTGAAGCAGATATATTAGAGCTTGAACATTTCCTTGACGACGCAACGATCGTCGAATCCGAACAGTCAGAAGTCGTGACGTTCGGGAATCGGGTCGTGATTCGTGAAGGCGACGAGGAGACCGAGAGCTATCGAATCGTGAGTGAGGCAGAAGCGAATCTAGAACGAGGAAGCATTTCGATGACATCGCCACTCGGTCGGTGTTTGATGGGGGCGAGTGTTGGCCAAACGATTCAAGTCGAAACGCCCGGAGGTACGATTCAAGTCGAGGTGCTCAGCATCGAGCCATAAAAAATCGCCCGTTCATTCCTGTGAACGAGGCGACTTTTTGCTTATTTTAGCGGCATTCGATTCTCATCGAACGTAAAGCCCTCTCCGCCCACTTCATAGACGTGATGGAATGTGACGAACGCATGAGGATCGATCTGTTTGACGATCGTTTTCAAGCGATTCACTTCATTTCGCCCGACGACGACGTACAACACTTCAAGTTCACGGTTCGAATAGCCACCTTTGGCAAGTAGTCTTGTCGTGCCGCGGTTCATCGTCGCATGAATACCGTCGGCGATAGCAGTCCGATGGTCACTGATGATCATCGCCGCCTTACCGGCATACGTTCCTTCTTGCATCGAGTCGATGACACGTGCCCCGATATAGACAGCGAGAAGCGTATACATCGCCTCGCGGATATCGAGATACGTCAAACTGAGAACGATGACAAAGAAGTCAAAGATGAGGAATGTCTTTCCGATCGACCAGCCGATATAGCGTTGTACGAGTCGCGCGATGATATCGACGCCCCCCGTCGTTCCGCCATTGTTAAAGATGATTCCGAGTCCGACTCCGATAAAGAGACCGGCAAACAAACTTGCGAGCACCATGTCATCCGTCAGGTCGATGACGAGTGTAGAATATTTAGCGATGAGTGCATACCAAAGTGAAAATGAGAACGTCCCGATGAGTGTATAAACGAAAGTCGTTCGCCCTAACAACTTATAACTCATGAAAAAGAGCGGGATGTTTAACGCCAAGTTCGTGATGGAAGGCGAGATATCAAAGAGACCACGTAGAATCAAGGTGATCCCGGTGAATCCACCCTCTGCCAAGTTGTTTTGGACGTTGAAGTGATAAACGCCGAATGCAAAAATAAAAGAACCTATCAAGATGAATATAATATTTCGAACACGAATCGGTAATTGTACCGTCATCAGGTTCACCTCCCCTTAGATAGAGTACTCGAAAAACAGTTCGATTGACTACCCTGAACATATGACATTCAGAAACGAGTCGGCTATACTTTTCAAAGAAGAGGTGATGTAAATGAAAGTAGTAGCCATCGGGGCACATCCAGATGATATCGAGATCGGGATTGCAGGGATGACCGCCCAATGGACGAAAGAGAAGATTGAGGTCGTTTACGTCGATTTGACGAGAGCGGAACTTTCTTCAAATGGTGATGTAGAAATGAGACAACAGGAAGCCAGTGTGGCAGATGACGTGCTTGGTGTCCGCCGAATCAATCTCGGATTTAAAGACCGGGGAATTGACGGGGGAGAAGAACAGCTCGAGGCAATCGTCTCCTTGATTCGTCGTGAGCGCCCAACCCACTTGTTGTATCCATATGAAGTCGACCGCCATCCGGACCATGCGGCATGTGCTTATCTCGTGACAGAGGCGTTGTTCAACGCGGGTATTCGAAAATATTTACCGGAGCTTCCGGCATATCGACCAGAAAGTGTGTATCAATATATGATCAATGCTCATGTCGAGCCGGATGTGTGCGTGGATATTAGTGATGCGATTGAAGTGAAGACACGGGCACTCCAATGTTACGCAAGCCAGTTCACTCCAGTCGATGGGGTGAAAACACCGCTCACCGATGCATACGTGGAACGGGTCATTGCCCGTGAACGCCATTTCGGGAGCTTGATTGGCGTCGCTTATGCGGAAGGGTTGAAACGGGTGCGACCGTATGTCGTCAAACGGGCAGGTGAGCTCACATGACGTATCGAATCGGAATTCTTTGTTATCCATCTGTCGGTGGCTCGGGGATTTTAGCGACGGAACTCGGTATGAAGCTTGCGGACCGAGGACATGACGTTCATTTCATTACGAGCAGTATGCCGTTTCGTTTGAACGCCTATCATCCGAATATCACGTTCCACCAAGTCGAAATCAACCAATATTCGGTCTTTCGCTATCCGCCGTACGATATGACACTCTCCGCGAAAATTGCGAGTGTCATCCAGTCATTCGGTCTTGATGTCATTCATGCGCATTATGCCGTACCACATGCCGTGTGTGCAGCGCTCGGGCGGGAGATGGCCGGTGTGAAGACGCCGATCGTCTCGACGCTACATGGGACTGATATCACCGTTCTCGGTGAGGATGAGGAATTGAAACCGGCGATTTTATATGGGTTGCGCCAATCTAACGCGATTACGGCTGTCTCGCACAGTTTGAAACGGGAGACGGAAGAGCGGATTGCTAGCAATTTGCCGATTCAAGTCATTCACAACTTTATTGATGAATCGGTGTACACCCCACAATTCGACCCAACTTTACGGGAACGATACGGCTTAACGGCAGACGACCGAGTCGTCATCCATATTTCAAACTTCCGTCCCGTCAAGCGCGTCGACCTCGTCCTCGAGGCGTTCGATCAGATGGATGTCCCGCACAAAAAGTTATTACTCGTCGGAGACGGCCCACTCATGGGTGCCATGCGCCGCCTCGTGACGGAGATGGGGCTTGAAGATCAAGTCATCTTTGCCGGAAAACAAGAGCAAGTCGCTGCACTGCTCTCCATTAGTGACGTCCATGTCCTCTTATCAGACAAAGAGGCGTTCGGTCTCGTCGCACTCGAGGCGATGGCAACGGGAGTCCCGTCGGTCGTCAGTGACGCAGGCGGACTACCTGAAGTGATCACGGACGGTGAGGACGGGTTCGTCGTTCCACGAGGCGATGCAACGAAAGCCGCTTTGGCGATGCAACAGCTGTTGACAGATACAACGTTACAGGAGCGTTTCAGACAAAACGGGTTGATGAAATCGAAACGATTCGCCTCACAAGACATCGTGACACAATATGAACGCTTGTATGAACAGGTGGTGACATCATGACAGAATGGGAGTATGCAAAACAGATCATTGAGACGATTGAACGACATGGCGGCGAGGCGTACATCGTTGGCGGAGCCGTTCGAGACTATGTCCTTGGAAATTTGCCCGATGATATCGATTTAGCCACGTCCCTCTTCCCGGAAGAAGTGATGACGTTGTTCCCGAAATCGGTCCCGACCGGTATCGAACATGGAACGGTCACGGTCATCATCGATCATCATCCGTTCGAGGTGACGACATTTCGGTCGGAAGGATCATATTCAGATTCAAGACGTCCGGACCATGTCGCACTCGGTGTATCGCTCGAAGAGGACATGTTACGTCGTGACTTCACGATGAACGCGATGGCGTTTCATGATGGACAAGTCGTCGATTTATTCGGAGGGCAACACGATTTAGATGAACGTATCATTCGCACGGTCGGGAGTCCTTTCGAGCGGTTTGGTGAGGATGCGCTTCGCATCATGCGTGCGCTCCGCTTCATGTCTCAGCTCGATTTCACGTTACACGAAGAATTGCGTCACGCAGCGAATGCACTTAGTCACAAACTTGAACAAATCGCAATGGAACGCATCGCAATCGAGTTTGAGAAATTGTTGACGGGACCGGCCTATCGAAAAGCGTTAGCAGAGATGGTCGAGCTCGGCATCCATCGTCATCTACCGAACGTGACGACCGAACTGATGCAACGGGTGCAACAAGATGATCGCACTCCAGTGAATGCGGTCAGTGGGTGGGCCATCTTCCTCTATCACGCAAAAGATGAGGCATGGCTCTTGCCATGGAAACGATCGAATGCAATCAAGCGGGAAGCTCGAGTGCTTGCGCAGCTCTGTGAGACCGGACTCGATGTGATGACGGTTTATACGACGGATGAGGGGACTCTCTCGACTTACTTTAAAATGAATGGTGAACCAGACCGCAGTCGTGAACTGAAAGAGTCACTCCCGATCCAGTCACGTCAAGAACTGAAATTCAATGGACGGGATGCGCTTGAACTAGGTGCGACAGGCGAGGCAATCAAGCATCTATTGCTTGATCTCGAACGACGTGTCATTTCACAAGAGATTCCGAATCACGGGACCGTATTAAAAGAGGAGGCGAGACGATGGCTTCAACGCGCGGGCGTGTCTTGACGTTATTACAAAATGGGGAAGTGTGGAGCGGACAAGAATTGGCGCGCCAATTGAATATTTCACGTACCGCTATTTGGAAGCATATTGAAACCTTGAAGCAAGACGGATACGCGATTCATACGATTCCCCGTAAAGGATATCAACTGATCGAACAGAGTGACCGTCTGGATGAACCAGCATTTGTCTCATTCCGGAAAGGTCGATTCGGTCAGACGGTCCATGCATATGAACAAGTCGATACGACACAACGAATTGCTCATGAATTGGCGCAACAGCATGTGTCGGAAGGAACGATTGTCATCAGTGAAGAACAGACTGCCGGACGGGGACAGCTCGGTCGTCATTGGCATAACCCAAAACATGTCAATATTGCGGCGAGCATCATCTTAAGACCGGATTTGCCGATTCGAGACGCATCGAAACTCACGTTGATGGCAGCGAGTGCATTCGCACGGGCGCTCAACCATCAAAATCTTGATGTCATGATCAAGTGGCCGAATGATTTATTATTGAATGGGAAGAAAATCGGTGGCATTTTGACAGAGATGCAGACGGAGGGTGATCGGATTCAGGCTGTCATCCTAGGATTCGGGATGAACGTCAATGGTGAGGAGATTCCAGACGAGTTAGCTCATCGGGCCACTTCTCTTTATCTAGAGACCGGAAAGCGATTCCGTCGAAGTGAACTGTTGGCTGAACTACTGGCTGAACTTGAAGTCGAATACGACAGATTCCTCGAAAGTGGTTTTGATCCAATCCGGATCAATTGGATGCAACATGCCGCCTACTTGAATGAAAAAGTCACGTTGAACGCTTCTCGTACTTCTCGTACTGGGGTCATGCGAGGGATATCAGAAGAGGGTGCGTTACTTCTTGAAGAAGAAGGAAAGGTTGAACCGGTCTACTCTGCTGAGATTGCAGTGTGGAATGATTGATGAAAGCGAGACCATCGACTATACTTAATGTGTCGGACGCTATCAGTTTTTGAAGTGTACCGCGCTTGCAGACTGTCACAATCAGTTGTCTGCCTTGATCATTTTGACAGGGACAGAAGGACACTACTCATGAAAACCATGAAATTGTTTTTCGTGCGCCTTCTTGCCAACCGTGTAAGAAGGCGTTTATTCTTTCCTGTCTCCACGTTTAGGAGGAGAAACAGATGCACACGATGACTTCGTTATTGAAAAAAATGAACGAGCAGGAAAAGCTCGTCATGTTGACGGCGTATGATTACCCGTCAGCCAAACTTGCCGAAGCGGCTGGGGTCGATTTGATTTTGGTCGGCGATTCTCTTGGAATGGTCGTCCTTGGTTATGACTCGACAATCCCGGTGACGACAGAAGACATGCTTCACCATTCGAAGGCTGTTCGCCGTGGAGCGAAAAACACATTCGTCGTGGTGGATATGCCATTTGCGACATACCATGGTGATTTTGACCGAACACTTCAGGCTGCGTCCCGTCTCTTCCAAGAAGGACATGCGGATGCGATCAAACTAGAAGGCGCGGGTGAAGTCCTTCAGACGATTGAACGACTCACTCAAGTCGGAATGCCTTGTGTTGCCCATCTAGGTTTGACCCCGCAATCGGTCGGTGTACTAGAAGGGTATAAAGTACAAGGGAAATCCCTTGAGGCGGCAGAGACACTGCTTCAAGATAGTTTGGCTGCCGAACGCGCCGGTGCGAAAATGCTCGTCCTTGAGTGTGTACCGCATCAGTTGGCGAAACGAATCGCAGAAGAGTTGACGATTCCAGTCATCGGAATCGGTGCCGGGGCAGAGGTCGACGGACAAGTACTCGTCTACCATGACGTATTGAAATATGGCGTGGACCGCTTACCGAAATTCGTTCAGGCATATGCCGACGTGAATGAAGTGGCGACAGATGCCATCCGTTCTTATGTGGAAGAGACGAAAGCTGGACAATTCCCGCTTGAACGTCACACGTTCACAATGGATGAGTCATTGCTCGACTCGCTGTACGGAGGAAAATGATGAAGATCGTATCAACAGTTGAAGAGTTACGTCACACGTTGCCAACGGATCAAACGATTGGTTTTGTGCCAACGATGGGATATTTACATGAAGGACATATGAGTCTCGTCGAGAACGCACGACGTGAGAATGACGTCGTTGTCATGAGTATTTTCGTCAATCCGACTCAGTTCGGTCCGAACGAAGACCTCGACCGATATCCTCGTGACTTCGAACGAGATGAAAAGTTGGCAAGAGAAGCCGGTGTCGACCTTCTCTTCTATCCGACGACGGAGACGATGTACCCGCTTGATATGGCTCGTGTCACTGTGCGCCAAGGGGCGGATGTATTATGTGGGGCGAGTCGTCCCGGCCATTTTGATGGTGTGTTGACAATCGTCTCGAAATTATTTAACCTTGTTCAACCGACACGTGCTTATTTCGGTCTGAAAGATGCCCAGCAAGTGGCACTCATCGAAGGGTACGTCCGAGACTATTTTGTCCCGGTCGAGATTCGACGCTGCCCGATTATTCGTGAGGAGACAGGACTAGCCAAATCTTCTCGGAACGTATATTTGTCAGACGTTGAAAAAGAAGAAGCGAGTCAAATCTTTAAAGCTTTGACGACAGCGAGAGAAACACTTGAGGCAGGTCATGATCTTGAAGAAGTGAAGCAACGACTGACCGAACGATTACACGAGATTCCGAACAGTCAAATCGACTATGTCGAACTCGTTGACTATCCGACGCTCGGTGACGCTTCAAGCGATTCGAAGGAAATATTGATAGCGGTGGCCGTTCAGTTTGAGCGAGCCCGATTGATTGATAATGTGATTTGGAAGAAGGGATGAATCCAATGATTCGTACATTTATGCACGCGAAGCTTCATAAAGCAACGGTGACAGAAGCAAACTTACACTACGTCGGTTCGATTACAATCGATGAGGACTTGATGGATGCAGTAGGCATCATGGAAAATGAACATGTGCACATCACGAACAACCACAATGGCGCTCGTATCGAGACGTATGTCATCAAAGGCGAACGTGGTTCTGGTGTGATTTGTTTAAACGGTGCGGCAGCAAGACATTTCCAGGTCGGTGATGTTGTCATCATCATGGCGTACGGTCAAATGACTGCAGAAGAAGCGAAAATACATCGTCCAAAAGTAGCCGTATTGAACGAGCAAAATGAGGTCGATCAACTTCTTTACGAAGAAATCGCTCACACGATTTTATAAAACATTCGGGGATGTCGACAAAGGCATCCTCGTTTTTTCGTCGTTCGTTCTATGGTAAGATGAGACAGACAGAAAGCACGAGCGTGCCTAAGATGGGATGGATGTTATGGACACGTATGTGATTGTGGATATAGAGACAACGGGTCATTCCGTAAAGTCCGGTGATGAACTGATTGAGTTTGCGGCGGTCGTCGTACAAGATGGTGAAGTGATCGAGCGCTACAGCACCTTGATTCGACCGGGTCGACCAATCCCACCTTTTATTACGCAATTAACAACGATTAGCGATGATGACGTAAGTGATGCACCAACATTTGAAGAAGTGATCCCCGACATTTGGAAAATGCTAGATGGACGGGTATTTGTCGCGCATAACGTCGCATTTGATTTAACGTTTTTAAACGAAAGCCTTGAACAAGCGGGATATCTTTCGTTTCAGGGGAGGGCCATTGATACGGTTGAACTCGCTCGCATCCTCTACCCGACACTTGAGAGTCATGCCTTAGAAGCGTTATCTGAGACATTCGACCTCGTACATACAGACGCACACCGCGCACTCAGTGATGCGGAAGCAACGGCCGAGCTTTTTATCCGAATGCTCGAGCGCTTGCGCGATTTACCTGTCGTGACATTGAAACGACTTCGCGATTTGTCTGAATCGTGGACGAGTCACGTCGAGCCGTTGCTCGATGAAATCATCCTCGAGGTTGGGATTCGACCAGATGACGAAACGCGTTTTGATATTCATCGGAAGATTGCGTTACACCGTCCAAGCGATACGTTCGTTCCGGCAGAAGAACGAGAGCCCTTTGAACCGTTTCTCCTTCGCACGATTGAAGAAACGCTCCCGTCAATTTTTGATCAATTTGAGCCGAGACAAAGTCAATTTGAAATGATGCGTCACGTCTATAAAGCGTTAGACGACGAGGAAACGTTGTTAGTCGAAGCAGGGACGGGAACAGGGAAGACGTTGGCGTACTTAATCCCGAGTGCCCATCATGCACTTGAGACGAAGCGCCCTGTCGTCATCAGTACGCATACGATTCAATTACAGGAACAGCTCTTGAACCGGGATTTGCCGGTACTTCGACAAATCTTTCCGGAAATTGAATTCACCTTGTTGAAAGGAAGACGGAACTATATCGATTTACGTAAATTCGAAATGGTACTCGATGAGTCGAATGATGGATTGTTGGTTTCGATGTGTAAGGCGATGGTACTCGTCTGGTTAACCGAGACTGAGACGGGGGATTTGGAAGAACTCTCATTCCCAGGATCTGCGACGCAAGGTCCAGCTTCTTTTAAACGGTTGATTCAAGCTGATGCTTCAAGTGAATTCGGACGGTTCGACCCTTGGTATAGCCGAGACTTTTTCACAAAAGCAGTCCTCCGTTCGAAAGAAGCAGATTTGATTGTGACGAATCACGCGCTCTTATTCTCTGATTTGCAACATCAGGCAGGCATCTTACCGACCGATACTCCACTCGTCTTAGACGAGGCACATCAAGTCGAAGAAGTGGCCTCTCACCATTTCGGTGTGACGTTTGACGCCATCCAATTTGATCGGTTGTTCAAATGGTTCGGATACGGTGCGGACGGGAAGTTTCATTCTCGGATCATTCAGCTAGCCGATTTGACGTCTGTGACAGAAGAGGCAGAGGCGTTCAGTCAACAGATTGATTCTGCGCTCGCACGGGTCGAAGAAGAGCTCGAAGACCTCTTGACGGCACTACAGTCACTGGGAAAGAAAAAAGAACCCCGGCAAACCGTTCGATTCGAGCGAGAAGGCGCATCATTCAGACCGATTCGTGAAGTGGCGAATCGATTAGAGGACAAGTTACGTACACTACGGACGTCACTCAGACATCTCCATCGACTGCTCGATGAGCGTAAAGAGCACATGACGTTCAAACAACGCGCACTTTTGAGTGATTTGAAAACATTGATTAGCGACGTCCGTGAGCTCGAAAGTGTCATTTATGAGACGATGCTGACACGTAATGATGATGCGGTCAGTTGGGTCGAGTTGAATTTAGGCAACCGTAAGTTGACATCGGTCTACACGCAACCGGTTGAAATCGGTCCGTTGCTGCACGAACGATTATTTAAGAAGAGACCGACGATTTTGACGTCAGCGACGATGACGGTCTCGGGGAAGTTTAGTTTTATGGAGCGACGACTCGGACTTGAAGGAGAACCGGTCAGACGAGTCGTATTGCCTTCACCGTTCAACTTTAAGGAACAGGCAAAACTGTTTGTTCCGTCAGACTTCCCGTTGATCAATGATGTGCCGCTTCCTCAGTTCGTTGATCAGACCGCTCAATCGATTGTTCAAATTGCAAACGTGACAAAAGGGCGAATGCTCGTCCTCTTCACCTCGAATGAATTGTTACGTCTCACTTACGAACAAGTAAAAGATCATCTCGACCCTTCTTATACGCTACTTGCTCAAGGGGTCAGTGGGGGATCGCGAAGCCGATTGACGAAACAGTTCAAGCGGATGGAACAGTCGATTTTATTCGGGACGGCCAGCTTTTGGGAAGGTGTCGATATTCCGGGTGAGGCGTTGACGTGCCTCGTCATCGTACGTCTTCCGTTCGCGCCGCCTGATCAACCAATCATGCAAGCCCGTTCGGAAAAAATTGAATCGATGGGGAAATCCCCATTCTTCGAGCTTTCGCTTCCTCAAGCAGTCATTCGTTTCAAACAAGGTGTCGGTCGATTGATTCGATCGAAATCGGATTATGGTGCGATTTTTGTGTTCGATCGCCGTGTCGAGACGACTCGTTACGGGAAACAATTCATCAATAGCTTACCGAAGGTGGACCGGATTGAAGGGACGCTAGAGACATCCTTATCCGAGTTAGAATTGTTCTTAGATGAAAAGGAAAACTCTGTGACAAGAAATGATAGATAACGCTAGGCATCATGATGTTATCGTTTTATAATGATACGTATAGGTTTTGGAGGAGGAGTCAACATGAATTCGAATATTGAGACGCTTGCGAGTGTGCGCATCGAACCGACGGCGGACGTTTATAAGATTGTCGATTTATTGAATCGGACGTTAAAAAGTCAAGATTTGATGTTCGGCCTTTCGCTTGAGAAGAAAGTGAACGATCCGAAGAAGGAAGAGATGGTCTTCACCATCTATCGTACAGAATGACCAGAAAAACAAAATGGATCGTCTCGTTACTGGCGGCACTGCTCGGTGTCGTCCTTGTCTTTAGCGTGATGTATCGATTCACGATTGGACACACAGAAAATCAAAAGGAACAACTCATCGAGGAAGCCTTGATTCGATTGAACGAGGAATCGCCAGACGTTCAAGTGGGACAAGGAGAGCTGTTCAATGGGACAGAGGCATACGTCGTTTTTCAGGAAGAGGACGGAGACTCGATTTGGTTCGTTCCACTCGATGACGAGTTCGAAATTGAACAACGTGAAATTGGTGAAGTGAATGCGAATGACGTCTGCGCTCGTTCTGTCGAAGATACAGGCGGACAACTCATCAGTTGTAAGTACGGATTCGACGAGAGAGCGCTCGTCGAAGTGGTCACAAAGGCAGACGCATCTTATACGTATTCGTATTACACGTTACAGACTGGAGAGTTTATTCGACGCGTCCAATTGACCGATCAAATGTGACGAATTAGAGGGGGATAATGATGGAACATCTATTAGCGAAACGAGTGAAACAACTCACGCCATCGACAACATTAGCGATTACAGCTAAAGCCAAGGCGCTCAAGGCGTCGGGCAAAGATGTCATTGGACTCGGCGCAGGTGAGCCTGATTTCAATACACCGGAACGAATCATCGATGCTGCGTGTCAAGCGGCTCGTGATGGCGATACGAAATATACACCTTCGGGCGGAACTGTCGCGTTGAAGGATGCGATTATCGAAAAAACGAAGCGAGACAGCCAACTGACGTTTGAGCGCAATGAAGTCATGGTCGCTTCAGGTGCAAAGCATGCGCTTTACGCATTGTTCCAAGCGATTTTAGATGAAGGTGACGAAGTCATCGTCCCGACACCTTACTGGGTCAGTTATCCAGAGCAAATCAAACTCGCTGACGGTGAACCTGTATATGTCGATACAAATGAAGACACATCCTTCAAATTGACACCTGAACTGCTCGAACGTGCGATTACAGATCGTACGAAGGCAGTCATTTTGAACAGTCCTTCCAACCCGACAGGAATGATTTACACGAAAGAAGAGTTACAGGCACTCGCTGATGTTGTTCTTCGATATAATCTTCTCGTCGTGAGCGATGAAATTTATGAGAAGTTGATTTACGGTGACGCTGAATTCGTATCGATTGCGACATTACCGAATATGCGTGAACGTACGATCATCATCAACGGTGTCTCAAAGTCTCATGCGATGACAGGGTGGCGAATCGGATATGCCGTGGGCGATGCGACAATCATCAGCGCGATGACAAACTTAGCGTCTCACTCCACATCAAACCCGACATCTGTCGCTCAGGCGGCAGCGGTTGAGGCATACAATGGATCACAGGATGATGTAGAGATGATGCGTCAGTCATTTGAAGAGCGACTCGACATCGTTTACAACCGTCTCGAACAAATTCCAGGAATCACTTGCTTGAAGCCACAAGGTGCATTTTACTTATATGCCAATGCGAAAGTTGCCGCGACTGAGAGTGGATACGACACAGTCGATGCTTGGTGCGAGGCAGTACTTGAAGAGGCAAACGTGGCACTTGTTCCAGGTTCTGGTTTTGGACAGGAAGACTACGTACGATTATCATATGCAACAGAATTAAAACGCGTATTAGAAGCGCTCGATCGAGTAGAAGACTTCATTACGAAGCGCGCTCGATAAGCGAAAGGATGGAAATGAACATGACAACAATTTCGATTAACCAATTTAAAGACTACGAAGGACAGACGGTCCGCGTCGGAGCTTGGATTGCCAACAAACGTTCTAGCGGGAAAATTGCCTTCCTTCAACTACGTGACGGTAGCGGATTTGCACAAGCGGTCGTCGTAAAGGCTGACGTCTCTGAAGAATTGTTCACTCTTGCTAAAGGTGTGACACAAGAGACTTCTGTCTGGGTGACAGGTAACGTCAAGTCGGATGGTGGACGCACACCACTCGGATTTGAATTAGAAGTGACAGATGTAGAAGTGATTGCAGAGTCAGTGGATTACCCAATCACACCGAAAGAACATGGAACAGAATTCTTGATGGATAACCGTCACTTATGGCTCCGTTCACGTCGCCAACACGCGATTATGAAAGTGCGTAACGAAATCATTCGTGCGACGTATGAATTCTTTAATAAAGAAGGATTCGTCAAAATCGATCCGCCAATCCTTACGAGCAGTGCACCTGAGGGGACGACAGAGTTGTTCGAGACTGACTACTTCGGTCAATCCGCTTACCTCTCACAGACGGGCCAGTTGTATATGGAAGCCGCTGCAATGGCACTCGGTAAAGTATTCTCGTTCGGACCGACTTTCCGTGCAGAAAAATCAAAAACACGTCGTCACTTGATTGAGTTCTGGATGATCGAGCCAGAGATGGCATTCTTCGATCACGACATGAACCTTGAGATTCAAGAGCAATACGTCTCATACATCGCACAATCCGCGCTTGAGAACTGTAAGGATGAACTTGAATTCCTTGGACGTGACCTTGAGAAGTTGGCACAAGTGAAAGCACCTTTCCCACGTGTCCGTTATGAAGATGCAATCAAATTCTTGAAAACAGAAGGATTCGACGATATCGAATACGGCGACGATTTCGGTGCACCGCATGAGACGGCGATTGCTAACGCACACGACCAGCCAGTCTTCATCACGCACTGGCCAAAAGAAATCAAACCGTTCTACATGAAAGTGGACCCTGAGAATCCTGAGCTCGTTCTTTGTGCAGACTTGATTGCACCAGAAGGATATGGAGAAATCATCGGGGGATCACAACGTGAAGATGATTACGATCGTCTAAAAGAAGAGATCATCAAAGAAGGTCTTGATGAAACGGATGCATACGACTGGTATCTCGAACTTCGTCAATACGGTTCGGTCCCGCACTCTGGTTTCGGACTCGGACTTGAGCGTACGGTTGCATGGATCAGTGGAATCGAGCATATCCGTGAAGCCATTCCATTCCCACGTTTATTAAACCGAATCCACCCTTAACGATTAATCGGGGAAGACGTCATGTCCTCCCCGATTGATGTGTCTTAGAAAGGAAGTGCGACATGGATGCACATCAATTGATTCAATTATTCGAGCAAAGTCCGGTCGTTATTCCGCGCAAACTGTTCACTGACGCTAGACGACTCGACTTATCGCCTGTCGAATTCAGTCTCATCGTCCATCTTCTTGAAATGACGGGGGAAGGCATCGTCATGCCACTCCCAAGCGAATTAGGGAAACGGTTGAACGTCTCTGAGAATGAGGCGCGTTCTGTGTTACTCGGCTTGTTGCAAAAAGAATTGATTGCCATTGACGCGTCAGGGAATAGCGAGCGATATAGTCTATTACCGTTATTTGAGGCGTTACAAGGAGAAGAAAAAATCGCACCGCAACAGACGCTGAATGAAAATATCATCCATACGTTCGAACGAGAATTTGGCACAATCACTCCGTTTGAAATTGAACAAATCGTCGGATGGATGACGGAAGATAATTTCAGCGAAGAACTGATCATGGCCGCGTTACGCGAAGCGAAACTTCGGAATGTTCGTAACTTCAAATACATGGATAAAATTTTACGCGTCTGGCAGGACCATCAAGTCGAGACGCTTGAGGATGTCGTGGAATATCAACGGAGGAATAAATGATGTTGACGAAAGTCCAGTTACAAGAAGTGTCTGATACGATGAGGCAAATGTTCCCGGATGCGCATTGCGAATTGACGCATCAAAATCCATTCGAATTAGTGGTCGCCGTCGCGCTCTCTGCCCAAGCGACGGATGCCCTCGTCAACAAGGTGACACCGGGCTTATTTGAAGCGTTTCCGACAGTCGAAGCAATGGCTGCGGCAGACGTTTCGGAGATTGAGGCGTTAATCAAACGCATTGGATTGTATCGGAACAAAGCGAAGAACGTGAAGGCACTTTCTGAAAAAATCGTGAACGAGCATGGCGGCATCGTGCCGTCGGACCGGGCATCACTTGAGGCCCTTCCAGGTGTCGGTCGTAAAACGGCCAACGTGGTCCTGTCGGTCGCGTTCCATGAACCGGCCTTTGCGGTCGATACCCACGTCGAGCGGGTGTCGAAGCGTCTTGGCATTTGCCGCTGGAAAGATAACGTTCGACAAGTCGAGGATACGTTGATGAAGAAGTTCCCACGCGAGGAGTGGTCACAACTCCATCATCAATTTATTTTCTTCGGACGCTATCATTGTAAAGCCCAGAGACCTGCCTGTGAGACGTGCCCGCTTCTTCATATGTGTCGGGAAGGAAAGAAACGAATGAAATCCGCGAAAGTCACGACATAAAAAATGCATCGGCACATGTGTGTCGATGCATTTTTGTGTTAATGATTCCAAGGATGGTCGCTCCACTCACGACGCTTTTTCGTGATGGGTACCTTTTTGAAGCCCCAGTTGCGGAAATCTTGGTCTGGACTTTCTTTACGAATGTAAATTTTGTCCTTGATCGCTTTAAAGATTCGGTTCTCGTCCCCATAATGGACGAACCGTGGTTTTACCTCAATCACACCTCGACGGACACGTGAAAGTGGGAGACAGACGAGGTCGGCGATTTCTAAACCGGATTGATACATCGTGTTCTGCTTCTCAGAGAAGATGAATCCTTTGATTTTTTGACGACTCTTTTCGACATCTAGATGGACCGTGCCCGAGTTGAAAATATCAAAAAATGCTTTTTGAATGAGTAAGTTCTGGTAATCATCTCGTGATTCGAGGACGACGCGTGCACTGACCGCCTCTGTTTCCTCTAAGAACGCATAGAACGACTTCATCAAGTGGGCGAAGGCGACTACATACGGATCTTTTGGCGTCGAATAAAAGTCATGTAGTTTTTGTTTATCGACTTCAACACTGACGATTGTACAATCGATTCCTCGCAAAAAATCAGGTAACTTGTCCCAAAAATCACGCAACATGTCGATCGTGATGCCATCTTCTTTCCCATAAGGATGCTCGGCCTTTAAGATTTCTTTTAAATGAAGCGGGATTTGCTCGGTTTTAAAAACATCTCGCTTGAACGCGTGAAGACGTCGCTTCAATTCACATGGCATTCCAGTTTCATCCGCATCGATTGAATATTTGTACTCCATCAGAACACCAGTCAAATTGAACTGTGTGTTTCCTTTCGGTGTACCTGTTTCGTCGACGAACATGACATACTTCTTTCCACTTTCCATCCAATCCCTCCAAAACGGCTTAACAGTAATGTCTTTAAGCATTCTATTTTATTTCCGAATGATGATTCGGTCAATCAATTGCACAGGTATTGCACACTTTTTTTAAGAATGACATCAATTAGGTTTATCGATGTACAATCTTGGTTAAACAGAAGAGGTGCTATTATCATAGGAAAACAATCAAGTCTTACGTGACGAGAGCTTTTCAATTTGGATACACAATCGCTTACATACTAGTTTAACATACGGGAGTTTGGTACGATATGTGTTGCGGTAAATCCACACAAGTGTCGACCGACAGAAGTCGACAATCAGACCTGAGACGGAAGGAACGAGTGGACCGACCTGTTAATATGTATGTATGGGGTGACGACATTGTTCCATTATCCAAACGGTAAAAAAGCAAAAGTGACAAAGGCACCAAAGGAAGAAGGAATTTCGAAACAACCATCGAATTCTCCAACCTATGCGAATCGCGGAATGAATTTGGAGACATTGTTGAATGAAACGAATGAATTTTATCGAATCCATCAACGAGCCGTCATCCATAAAAAACCGACACCGTTACAAATCGTCAAAGTCGACTACCCAAAGCGAAGTGCAGCCAAAGTGACGGAAGCCTATTTCAAACAGGCATCCACGACTGACTATAACGGGGTGTATCGCGGTAAGTACATTGACTTTGAAGCGAAAGAAACGAATAATAAGACATCGTTTCCGCTCGGCAACTTTCACGAGCACCAGATTGAACACATGCGCGAGTGCGAACGCCATGGAGGGATTTGTTTTGTCATCATCCGCTTTAGTCGCTATAATACGCAATATGTATTGACCACGGAACAACTTGTTCAGTGGTGGGAACAACGATTGACGGGACGCAAGTCAATTCCACTTCGTTTTATCGAAGAGGAAGCGATTGAAGTTCCGACGAGAGCCTTGCCGTCGATTGACTATTTGGCGGTGCTCGATCAATGGCTCGATTGAATAGAAGGAGTGAACCATGAATGGAGCGAAGTAGGGTCGCACGTCGACAAGATTCGACGACGAATAAACGCAAAAAAACTGGCAAACAACCAAAGACGAAGAGTAAAAAGCCGATGTGGAAACGCATCTTTTTATTAGGTTTCTTATTATTTATTGCAGCAGTCATCGCATTCGGGGCATATACCGTATATGCGATTGCAACGGCACCGGAGCTTGACGAAGAAAAACTCGTCGATACGTATCCGATTCAGCTAATCTCGGCTGAAGGTGAACCGCTCGAAGGAGCCGGTCAAATTCGGGAATACGTCTCCATCGACGATATTTCAGAAGTAATGCAACAAGCGGTCGTCTCGATTGAGGACCGTCGTTTCTATGAGCACAACGGAATCGACTTACGTCGGATCGGTGGCGCAGTCGTGGCCAACTTGACTGACGGTTTCGGTGCAGAAGGTGGGTCAACCATCACGCAGCAGTTAGTGAAACAGTCGTTTCTTTCAACAGACAAGAAGTTGAAGCGTAAGCTTCAAGAGCAGTGGCTCGCGCTCAAACTTGAACGTGAGTATACGAAAGAACAGATTTTAGAGATGTATTTAAATAAAAACTACTATGGTAGTGGTGGATACGGTGTACAAACCGCATCGAAGCGCTACTTCAACAAGCCGGTCTCTGAGGTCAACTATCAAGAAGCGGCAATCCTTGCAGGTCTTCCGCAACGTCCAAGTGCATACGATCCAATCAATGGTGACCAAGAGTTGACGCGTTATCGCCAAGAACAAGTCTTGTCTGCGATGAAGCGAGACGGCCACATTTCGGAAGAACAGTATAACGAAGCGCTCGAAGTTGCCATCGCTGACGTCATTTCACCTGGTGAAGAGACGGAAGAAGAGGCGTTCACACGTGCGATTTATTCACGAGTGCTTAAAGAGCTAGAAGATGACTTCGGACTTGAACAGTCAGACATTTACGGAACAGGTCTAAAAGTATATACGTCAATCAATAAAGAATTGCACACGAAAATCAATAGTGAAATCAAATCGAATAGTACCGGTACGATGGTAGATAATTTCCCGGAACAGCTCCGAATGGGTGCGACCGTACTGAATACGAAGACGGGCGAGATTGTCGCGATTGTTGATAGTCAGCAAGCAAAACAAGGTGATACGACGTACCGTGACTATTCAAACGAGAAGTATCAAATTGGATCAACGGCGAAGCCGTTCTTCGACTACGGTCCGGGAATTGAGAACGGACAATGGTCGACCGGAAAAGTATTGCTTGATGCACAACTTGAAGGGAAATTTAAACCGAATAACTATTATCAAGGTTTCCGTGGACCAAATACGATGCGTCAATATTTGAAGATTTCAGCGAACACGCCAGCAGTTCGTGCCTTCCAAGAAGTTCGGGATGAGTATGGTCAAGAGGCGATTGAATCGTTTGTAAAGAATGTTGGAATCGAACCGGTATATGCTGGTGATGAATTACTTGAATCAAACACGCTTGGTACAGCAGAGGCGAGTACGACGCAAATGGCAGCAGCCTATGCGGCGCTCGGTACAAATGGGATGTATACGAAACCGCATTTGATACAAAAGATTGAGTTCAATGACGGTTCGAGCATCAACTCGCCAGTCAAAGCGAAACAGGCGATGGAAGACTATACGGCATACATGTTGACAGATATGCTACGTGATGTCGTAAGTGCCTCTGACGGAACGTATGTACCAGACCCATTCTCTTTCGATGTCGCAGGAAAAACAGGGACAACGAATGAAGAAGTAAAAGGTTCTGAACGAGTCATTCCGAAAGATAAATGGTTCACAGGGTATTCAACAGATTATTCAATTTCTGTTTGGACAGGTAAATCCGTATCAAATGAAGAGACTGAAGCACTGTTTAAACCTGACTATGCCCAATACTATTTTGACTATATGATGCTAGAGGCAGCGAATGTTTCAGGTCAACCAGACCGCTTCCAACGTCCAGACTCTGTCTTGTCTCTCGGGAATGAACTTTATGTAAAAGGGACGAAGCCAAAAGATCTTCAACCTGAGAAATTGACTGCTCCAACAGGCGCAAGCGTCAACTATGATGAAGATTCACAAGCAGGATCTGTCTCATGGTCATACGATTTTGATGGCGCACAAGCAGATGGTTACTCAGACATCTCATTCACCGTGACGCAACAGTCAGCCGAAGGCGGTGAACAAGTCGTCGGTACGACGGGAGAGACGAGTATTGATATTTCGAACTTGGCTGAAGGGGACACAACGTTCACCATCGTCGCAAAGGCGACAAACCCATTGACGGGTGAACAGCAATCTGCCCCGGCACAAGCAAGTTACTCCATTGAACCAAAAGAAGAACCGAAGGATGAGGAAGAAGAAAGTCCTTCTGACGAAGAGAATAACGAAGACAACCCATCGGACGAGAACAACGGTAACGGGAACAATAGTAACAATGGTAACGGAAACGGCAACGGAAACGATGAAGATACCACTGAGGAACAAAATCCTGATGAGCCAGCGACCGATGAAGGTACGGATGAAGGAACAGACCAACCGACGGATGGAGAAGATCCAGGTGCTCCGCTAGAAGGTCAATCGAATAATGAATCGCCAGCCACGGAACGTGGGAACGGCAATTCGAATAACGGAAATAACTAAGGAAGGCAGGGCGACATTGTGCGCCCTGTTTTTCGTATGACTTTGTTATAATGAAAAGAAAGGGAACAGGATGGTGACACATGGTTCAACTCTCTTTAAAGCGAAAGATGAAAGTGTTATTTGTTATGGATCGACTGCAAGACGACGATTTCGGCGTACCGCTCAGTGGACATCTCGGATTAAAGCTTTCCCATCTGTTATTAAAAGAGTCGATTCCACTCGGACGTCTCATCCAAGATCAAACCGTCGCTGAAGCGATTGGACATTCTTACTTAAAACGAATCGGAGTCGAAACGATGTTCACGGGTGAAGAATCCTACTATCCAGACTTACTTCGTGGCAACCGTCAACAGTTATCGACAGACGAAGATTATTATAAAACGGTGCAACGCTACGCCAAACATCTATTAGCGGTTCATTCGAAATGTACGAAGCTACATACCATTGTCTTATTCGGTCGATCGACACAACGTCTATTTTCAGACGCGCTCATCCGCCTCGAAGAAGAGAATGCACATGTGGCTGATACGTTTCAACACATGACCATTTTAAAAATGCCCGCTGTATCGAGAATGATACGAGATGAACGGATTCAATCGATCCGACAAACCGTAGTCGAACTTGCACCTTCGAACTCATAAAAAAGAAGGTGAACTGATGCGAAAATCACGCTCCGTCGAAGAGATGATTCAAGAATTAAAAGAAGACCCGAGCTTTGCCAAAAACGTTCGTCACTGGCATACAGTCGATGCACGTCCGGCACAATATGCACCCATTCCAGAGCAAGTACCGGAACAGTTGACGAACGTGTTGAAAAATCGGGGAATTGAGCAACTGTATACGCACCAAGCTGAGGCTGTGAAACAAACGGCTGCCGGTCATTCGACCGTCATTGTGACCCCTACCGCATCAGGGAAAACATTGTGTTATAACTTACCGGTACTTTCAAAAATGATTGAAAAACCGACAGCTCGTGCACTTTATCTATACCCGACAAAAGCGCTCGCCCAGGACCAAAATAGTGACTTGATGGAGATGGTCGAGGCACTTGAAGGGAATTTACGATGCTTCACGTATGATGGGGATACGTCTCCCGCTGCCCGAACGAAAGTCAGGGATGCGGGGAATATCGTCATCACCAATCCGGATATGTTACATTCCGGTATTTTACCGCACCATACGAAATGGATTCGTCTATTTGAAAACTTAGAATACATCGTCGTCGATGAGCTGCACACGTATCGTGGCGTGTTTGGCAGTCACGTGGCCAACGTATTTCGTCGCTTGAAACGAATTTGTGCCTATTATGGGAGTCACCCAAAATGGATTATGACTTCTGCGACGATTGCCAACCCGCGAGAACTCGCCGAGTTATTGACGGAAGAAGAAGTCGTGTTGATTGACCGGAACGGGGCGCCACAAGGGAAGAAACACCTCGTCTTCTACAATCCTCCTGTCGTCAATGAGGCGCTCGGAATCCGAAGAAGTGCAACGCTTGAGACGAAACGAATCGCGTCGAAGCTCGTGGAAGCGAACATCCAGACCATCGTCTTCGCACGTTCACGTGTCCGAGTCGAGGTGCTTCTGACGTATTTACAAGAACTGACACGACGAGAACTCGGACCAAAGTCAATCGTCGGTTATCGAGGAGGTTATCTTCCGTCTGAACGTCGCGAGATTGAACGGCGCTTACGAAATGGCGAAATCAAAGCAGTCGTATCGACGAACGCGTTAGAACTCGGCGTCGATATCGGTCAATTGCAAGCATGTGTCCTCAATGGATATCCTGGAACCGTCGCTTCACTCTGGCAACAAGCAGGTCGTGCCGGTCGTCGTCATTCCGAATCACTTGTCGTATTCGTCGCATCGTCTTCCTCTCTTGATCAGCTCGTCGTCGAACAGCCGGACATGATTTTAGACCGTTCGCCAGAAGCAGCTCGTCTTGACCCGAACAACTTGATCATTTTAGTCGATCACATGAAGTGTGCTGCATTTGAACTACCTTTTCAAAAAGGAGAGCGCTTCGGAACGGTCGACACGGAGGATATTTTAGATTTCCTGACAGACGCACAAGTGCTACACGAACGAGCGAATAAATACTATTGGATGACCGATTCATTCCCGGCGCATGATATCTCCCTTCGGACGAGCGACCAAGAGAATGTCGTCATCGTCGACCAAACCGCTAAGCATCAAGTAATCGGTGAAATGGATACGTTCAGCGCGATGACTTTGTTACACGATGAAGCCATTTATTTACACGGAGCTGAACAGTATCAAGTCGAGAAATTAGACTTTGAAGAGAAGAAGGCGTTCGTCCGTCGCGTCGATGTCGACTACTATACGGATGCGAATCTGGCAGTAGAATTAAAAGTGCTCGAAGAGAACAAAACGGATGGTGCAAAAACGTTTGGTGAAGTGTCGGTCATAGCGATGGCCACGCTCTTTAAAAAAATCAAATTCGGTACGCATGAGAATATTGGGTCAGGCCCGATTCATCTTCCGGAACGAGAACTGCATACGACGGCGACATGGTTCACATTAGATGAACGTTTTGCTTATTCAGAGGCAGATCTTGAAGACCAACTCGAAGCGGTCAGTGACTTATTCAGACGGCTTGCCCCACTCTATCTCATGTGTGATACGCTCGATTTATTTACAACCATTCAAATGAAGTCGACTCATACGAATAAACCGACCGTCTATTTATATGACCGTTATCCGGGTGGCATCGGTCTCAGTGAGGCGCTCTATAAAGATGCAGACATGGTGCTCGAGGCAGCAGAGCGGACGGTATCGGATTGTCCTTGTGAGAGTGGATGCCCTCGCTGTGTCGGTATGATTGGATATGGAGACTTCAAGCATCAAGTCATCCGTCAGTTACAAGCTTTGAAAGGATCGTTATGAAAGC
Source organism: Exiguobacterium sp. s129 (assembly GCF_018617585.1). Taxonomy (GTDB): domain Bacteria; phylum Bacillota; class Bacilli; order Exiguobacteriales; family Exiguobacteriaceae; genus Exiguobacterium; species Exiguobacterium aestuarii_A. The sequence goes on along the minus strand of NZ_JACSKL010000003.1, from coordinate 55,771 downwards.
AAAATTATCAAGATTGATTAAAACGAAAGAACCTGTCGAACGCCCGCGCGTCACCTCACCTGATGAAGTGGAACAACAGAAATGGACTGAACAAGGTGGGGAAATTTTAACGTTCGAAGGAGAATGGTGTGTACGAATCCGAAACACCTATCCGCTTGATGAGATTTATCACGACTATGCGTTCGGAGACGCCAGACGAATGATGCAGAAAACGGAACATCCGTTTTTCGCGGTCGACTTAAAACCGGATCAAGTCTTATTTATGGATACAGAGACGACCGGATTACGTGGGTCCGGGACGTCGATTTTCTTAATCGGATTTGCACGGATTCGTGCGGAACAGCTTGAAATGATTCAGTATGTCTTGCCTCATCCTGCCTTTGAGACTGCTTTTTACTATCATTTTCTACAGGACATCGGGGATGAGGTACGGTTCGTCACCTATAATGGAAAGTCTTTTGACTGGCCACAAATCAAAACGAGACATACGTTTGTCAAATCACGGGTAAGAGCATTGCCTTCCGTCGGTCATGTCGATCTATTGCATGCGGCAAGACGATTGTTGAAACCGAGGTTAGAATCGGTGTCGCTCAAAGCGGTCGAAACGTATTTCGGTCACGGACGGACGGACGATCTACCTGGATTTTTAGCTCCGATGCATTATTTTCAGTACGTCAAAGAGCGCAACCCTGAGATTCTCATGCCGGTCCTTGAGCACCATCATGCGGATTGTTTGAGCCTCGTCTCTCTTTACACGCGACTCAGTCAACTCGTCATGACTCCTGAGACCGATTTCGGAGAAGAGCGTGCGCATTGGTTGCATGACCTAGGGGAGCAGGAGCAGGCGCTTAAAGAATTCGAACAGCTATCTGACCCTTCGAAGCGAGCGGTCATGCGGCAAGCGCTCTTATTGAAACGAACAGGTCGTATGGAGCAAGCAATCCCGCTCTTTGAATCGTTGCATACGATTGAAGGGTACGTGGAGCTCGCCAAGTACGCAGAGCATAAGCAGAAGGACGTCGCACTTGCGATTGATTACACGGAACGTGCGATCAATCTACTCGAGCAAAAGCGCACCGTTTTGCGTCAAACCGTTAATCGCGAGAAGGCAGAGCTCGAACATCGGCTTGCCCGTCTAGAAAGGAAGCGATTATGAAAGTTGTAGCCGTCACAGGATATCGTCCCCATGAACTTGGAATTTTCAAAGCGGACCATCCGGGGATCGACATCATTCAAGAAGCTTACCGAAAAAAAATCCTGGAAGTCATTGAATTAGGTGCTGAATGGTTCATCTTTAGTGGAACGAACGGTTGTGAATTATGGGCCGGACAAGTATTGTTAGAGTTAAGAGAAACATATCCGATTAAAATTGCGGTATTTCCTCCGTTCTTAAATATGGACGAACGCTATAAACCGTTCGAACAAGAATTGTTTGTTCAACTTCAACTCGAAGCAGATTTCTTTGAACCGTTGACGCAACGTCCATATGAGGATCCGAGTCAATTACGCGCAAAAACTGCATTCTTTTTAGATAAAGCAGAAGGATTGATTACCTTGTATGACGAAGAAACGGAGGGAAGTCCCCGTTTTCTAGTCGAAGGGGCTCGGCGAAAGCCGAATATGGAGGTCTTCCTCATCACACAGGAAGATTTACGTGTCATTGAGGAAGAAAAACAATGGGAACAACAATGGGAGTGATACAATGCAAACCGAATTAACGGCAGAAGCAATTTATAAACAAGAATTTAAAACGGCATTACGAGGCTACTCGCAAGAAGAAGTCGATCAATTTTTAGATGTCGTCATCCGCGATTATGAAAAGATGGCGAAAGAAATCGAACGGCTTCAGAAAGAAAATGATTCATTGCGTCGCGAATCGGCACCAGTGGCAGAACCTACAAAACCAGCGCAACCCGTTGCGTCGAACTATGATATGTTGCGTCGTATTTCAAATCTTGAAAAAGCAGTCTTCGGAAAGCAAGTGGGGCCAAGCGAATAAGGAATAGGGGGTGGAGTGAATGTTGCAAGTGTTAACGGCTACGGAGAAACAACCCGTTAAACAACAAACAAGAAAGCTGTTTCGAACGAAAGAAGAAGTGATGAAAGCACCGACAAGCTATACAGATCGTCTCGTCGAAAACATCAGACACACCTGTCGATTTGATTGGATGATGATTGAACAAGTCGAGTTTGGCGAGGATCTCGTACATTACGTGCTCGTCGGACCGAAAGGTGTATTCTTGATTCAATTGAATCGAACTCCAGCCCCTGTCCATTTAACAAATCGCGAGTGTCGGACGGAGACGTCTATGGGATGGAAGCATATCTACCCACATCCTCTCACGGAGCTAGAGCGAATGACGAAACAAGTGCGGGCACGGTTTAAAAAGGAGTGTGGGCAAGCGATTCCGGTCTATTCTTTCTTAATTTTCCCCGAGACGGAACAGTTGAAGCTTAAGCGGGTCAAGGCAAATTGTGGTGACTCTTTCGCATTCGTCAATCAGGTCATCAGCAAAACAAATCTTGAGACGTTGACAGAACCGCTCGTTAAACAAATCGCCTACTATTGTTCTGAACGACAAGTACATAAATAAGAAGAAGGCCAAATATTTGATTTGGCCTTCTTCTTATTTTAAGAGTTCTCTTGCCTTTGCCGCATCATCTCGATGAACGAATAGTGCGACACGGTCGTCTAAGTTTTTCGCGAGCGGCTTTAATAACTTTCCGGTCGGAAGTCCTTGCTCGATGCGACAAGTGATTCCCTGTTCTGTCAGGTAATGATAGTCACCTAGAAGTTCTTCCCCTTGTTTCCCGAACGCTTCACCGAAGCGAATCCATTTTAAGTTCCGAATCGTCCGAATCGTCACTAAAATGACGAACAAGATGGCAAGCACAATGATGAATAATGTTTCCAACGCATTCAACCCCTTCTTTACACAAGTTTAATAGGGTGGCGAGTTGAAAGCAATACGAACTGAACGTTATACTAAAATGGAAAAGAGGGGATTATATGAAAAAACCGATTCAATCAAGACGAGAGGCTATCTCGCTTCTTGAAGATCAACAAGTTCTCTATATTCGCATTCACAATGGACAAACGGGCATGATCAAGTCGACAGAGGAAGGGATTATCGTTGCCATCCCGAACGAAGAGACGGACAAGATTGACTTTCGCAAGCTAGAAGATATCGAAGCGTTCGAAGCATTCTATGACTTGACGCTCTCAAAACCAGGTATTCTGTATGTAAATGTTGAAGAGTAAATGACATGGAGAGCTTCACCAATTCGGTGAGGCTCTCCATTTATAAACTTTTAAGATGATGGAAGCCAGACGGCCAACTTCTCTTGCAGCGGTTTTAGACGGACGTGATGTTGCTTGTGCAATAAATAACCGTCCGGACGAATGACTAGGATACCACGTTTCATAAACAGGGACTTGGCGAGTTCATTCCCTTGGTCGAAAAATGGACGACTCGTCTTCGACAAGGTGATGGTCTGAATGAACGGATGATGCTGATTTAAGTACTCATAGATTGACGTCAAATCACGTTTGCCATCGTCGAAAACGAGTACTTGGAAGCGACCGTCGGCAATCTCTGAAATCTTCGTCCGGAATCCATCATCTGTTCGTAAAATTTCTGTCTCTGGGAAAATCTTCCCTTCTGCGACGCGGCGAAACGGCATGCGTAGCGTTTTTGGATAGGATAGATGAAGCTGAGAGATCCGTTCCGTGATTTTTTGATTGACGAGATTGACGCGAGTGAAGACATCTGCCCCAATCGCTTGGAACGGTAATAGCATCGGCAACGTCGTCTGAAGCATCACAGTCGCGACATTTGTCGTCTGAAGTACATTTCTGGCAACATGTTCACGCTCATTCCGATACGTCGAGACGACTTGATGCGGTGCCCCCGTCTTCAAATGGAGCCATAGTTTCCAGCCCAAGTTGAATGCATCCGCAATCCCGGTATTCATTCCTTGCCCCCCGACCGGTGAATTGATATGGGCGGCATCACCCATTAGAATGACGCGATTATGGATGAACGTATCGACCATCCGGTTATGGACCCGAAAGAGCGAGAACCATTCGACATTGTGTATGTGAACGGGCATATGACTACGTTGCTCCACGAATTGTTGGAGGTCTGATTCGACGAACGACTCATCGGTCCGTAGGTTTCCTGTGATTCGAATCGTTTCATCCGTAAGTGGAAATACTTCGAGCACCCCTTGGTCCGAGAAGAAAATGTGAACCTCTTCGCGAGAAATCGGCCAATCGGCTTTCAAATCTGCCAATACCCACGCCTCTTTGAACGACTTCCCACTGAATGGGAGGGCGAGCATTCGACGAATCGAACTATTGGCGCCATCAGCGGCAACGACATACTTCGCTTCGACCGAACGATGAGTTCCGCCTTCAGCAGTCAAATGGGCGATTGTACGCGACGGATATTGAGTGATGGAAGAGAGTGATTCTCCACGCTTCACCGAGTGACCATGTTTTTTTAAGGCACGTTCTAAAATTTCTTCTGTTTCATTTTGACGAAGTAATGTCACGAACGGATATGGGGTGACAAGTTTTGAAAACTCGAGCTTTGCCGTCCATTGACCTGAGAAGTAGAGATTCCCTCGCTCAATCGTCCGTGCCCGTTCGAGCACTTCTTGAGCGACATCCAAACGAGAAAACACTTCAATTGTCCGCGGTTGGATTCCGATGGCTCGAGAATTATCCGACGGGGTCGTTTTTCGATCGATGATTTGAAATGATACGCCATATCTGGCTAAGGTGAGGCCGAGTGTTAGGCCGGTCGGTCCGGCTCCAACGATTAGTACATCCACTTGTTCGTCCAAAGTGATCAACTCCTATCATTAATAATGATATTTCCGACATTGGCAGCGATTAAACGAAAAGTGGGGTATAGAACGGTATAGGAAATTCGATGACGGAAGGTGAGTGAACAGTGTGCAGCCATGGATCAAAGAAAAGCAAATTCGAGATAGCTTTACAATGGAAGAAGATTATGAGCAGACGGCAGCGGTTTTGATACCGCTCGTTGAAATAGAGAATGAATGGCACGTCGTCTTTGAAGTACGTGCTCATACGATGCGACAGCAACCTGGAGAGATTTCATTTCCCGGTGGACGACTTGAAAAAGGGGAGACGCCTGTCGAAGCAGCCGTTCGAGAAACATGTGAGGAGCTCGAGCTTGACTCCAATCAAGTCGAAGTCATCGGTAAATTGAGGCCGCTCGCCACGCCCCATCGACAATTGATTTATCCCTTTGTAGGCATGTTGTCGGAGTTACCGACCGTAAAAGAGACAGATGAGGTCGATCATTTGTTTACGGTACCGGTATCCACCTTGCTCATGATTGACCCGTTTCATGGGGAGATGGAGTGGACGATGAACCCAGATCAAAATATTCCGTTAGACCGATTGGCGAATGCTAAAGCGTACAAAAAACGGGTAATTAAAATGAAAGAACCTTTCTATGAACATGATGACTACATCATTTGGGGACTTACTGGAAAATTTTTGACACAATTTATTCAACGCATAAAAGAAAACGTATTCAAACCGACATAATTTCGTTATAATGATAGAAACAAATTTAGATTGGAAGTGAATGGGTGTGTCTGAAGAGTTCCTCGTAGGTGATATCGTGAAGTCGACTCGTGAAGGATGGGTCGCAGAAGTGACCGCCGTACTGACCAATACTGTAATCGGAGACGTATCGATTATGGAAGAGTTCCAACAGCTTGGACTCGAGTTTGAGAAACAAGTTTTACTAAAATCAGAATTAGAATTGATTGAACGCGCCAGCTGACCTTTTTTCCGAAAGGGATGATTCAGGTGTCCATTGACAAAAAAGTACGTGAATGGCAAGAGGCGGGTTTGTTAGATGAAGCGACCGGTAAAAGACTAGTCGACTATGAACATAAACAACGGGCGGCTAGTGAGCAACATGATCACAAGCCGCCTGTTTTGGTCATTGTCGGTTCAATTTTACTGGCACTCAGTCTATTCAGCTTCGTCGCAGCCAATTGGCAGGCGATTCCCGACCTTTTGAAGATTGGATTATTTCTTATTTTTATGGTTGGATTTTATGTGTTTGCCGAACGGGTCAGATTGAAAACCCCAAGGTACGTGACATTATTACGAGTACTAGGATTCGTCTTTTTTGTGGCGACCATGGCGGTCATCTTTACAACGTATAATCTGTCCGGACAGTTGACGTTTCTATTTTGGATTCTGTTCACAATGGCAGTCATTCACCGAATCATATATGAGCACATTATCTTTTCGGTGATCTCCGCTATCACCGCATTTATGGCCGTTACGAACAGTTTCGAAAGTCTCGGATTGACGTTGATCGGATTTGCACTCATCGTGACTTGGGTATGGTTCCATTTTGTGGAGGAATCGTTAGACCGGACGTTCGCTTGGCTTACCTTTTACGGCATTCTTAATATCTTTGGACAATATGTCGACTATGAAGGTAGACTATGGCCACTTTGGTCTCTTGTTATTCTACATGTGCTGCTTCTCATTTATCGAAAACAAGCTGCATGGCAAGCTGTATATTTGTTCGTCGCAGCCATCCTCTCCATCGGTTATTTAGTGAACGTCACGGAAAGCTGGCTCTCTCAAAGACCGCCTTCGATTATAGAGGCTACGCTTTTATCCATTGCGCTCGTTTCCGTCTACTTGATTCATCGTCGAAGCGATTTGATGTGGGTAAGTTTGCTCGCAGTCATCCCTTTCGCGTTGTTCGAGGACTCTGGAGTTCTTTTGGCGGTATTAATTGAAGTGATTGCATTGGCTTATCTCGTTCGTCAAGACATGACGAGACAACGAACCATCTTTGCCTTCATCTATTTCTTAGTCGTCCAGATGACGATTTATTTCATTTACGTTTGGGACCGTCTCGATATATCTCTCTTCTTCTTGATTGGTGCACTGATCGTCTTTGCTTTGTCACTCGGATTATGGTGGCGTAATCGTACGAGAAGGGATGTGACGACATGAAACGGTTGTCTACGTGGATCATTCCTGCCGTCCAAGTTATGATTGCGATTTTGTTTGTCATCCTTGTTTATGCCATCTCGTGGGTGGGGGAGACATACACGTTCAAGGGTACCTCGTTCGAACCGTATGATCCGTATTTTGGGGACTCGATTTACCTTGAATACGATGAATTCGAAGGACGTCATAATGTGGAGACGGGCACCGTTTATGTCTCGTTCGAACAAGGGGATGATGGATTTGCTGTCATCGACCGAGTCGAGTCAAAACCATTTTTCGGAGGAGTGCGCGCGAACTATTATGACCGAAACCTTTATATAGAAGAAATGGGATCGTATCGTGTCCCTCTAGATGAAGTGGATAGGGTCGAGGGTGAAAAATCGTTCATAGTCGAAGTCGATGTTGCACCGTGGGGAATGCTCAGATTGCATGATTTAAAGCCAATTGAATAAGTAAACCGCATGACAGGGAGATTACAGGTTTGTTACAAGACTTATTGTAACGAATCTGTAATTTTTTTGTGAAACCTAGTAATAGCAACGTTTTTTGCAATTGTTACAATCTGTAACCACTTTTGAAGTCATATGTCAGGAATGTTTCACTTCGTTGAAATGGCTACTCGAATGTGACGGGTCGTGGTAAATTAACATCTGTTCGTTACATAACGAGAAAGGTGATGACCTTACTACGATGAAATTCATTAAATATATGATTCTATTTGGAACCGCGATGATGGGGATGTTCACATTTGTCGATCAAGCAGATGCTGCTCAGATCGGAATCGGGACAGAACAGAAAATCGTCCAAAATCCTCTTGAACTTGAACGACAAGCGATCGAAGAAGAACGACAAAAAGAAATCGCTCGTCAAAAGAAAATTGCTGAAGAAAAACGCATCGCTGAAGAAAAGCGTTTAGAAGCAGAACGTCTCGCTGCTGAAAAAGCGAAAGCAGAAGCGGAAGCAGAGAAAGCAAGACTTGCTAAACTCGAAGCAGAGCGTAAAGCGGAAGAAGCGCGTAAAGAAGCAGAACGTGCGGCAGCACAACAAGCAGCGGCTTCTTCGAGCAAGAAAACAACGGCAACACCGGTGTCTACGTCGCCGAATAAGAAAGTCATTACAGTCGAATCGACAGCATACTCGAATGATGTGGCTGATAACAAGGCGTATGGCGGTCGTGTCTTAACGGCAACCGGTCATGATGTCACAGATTCAATCTATTATAATGGGATGCGAATTATCGCCGTCGATCCGGCCATTATTCCATTAGGTTCTAAAGTCCATATTCAAGGTGTCGGTGACGCGATTGCCCTTGATACAGGCGGCAGAATCAAAGGACATATCGTCGATTTACTCGTCGATTCAAAACAGGATGCCATCCAGTGGGGGCGTCGACATATTCAAGTTACGCTTTATTAATGATGAGGTTCTCCGGAAGGAGAGCCTTTTTTTGTTTAACAAAGCAGAAAATAGGGCAAAATACTATTTGAATTTCCATTTTGGAAATAGTCGAGGAGGGATCAGGTTGATTGAGTTTCGGGATGTGTCAAAACGTTATGAGGACGGGACGTTAGCCGTCAAAGAATTAAGCTTAACAGTGGAAAAAGGAGAAATCTTTGTATTGATCGGACCTTCCGGTTGTGGAAAGACTACAACAATGAAAATGGTGAATCGTTTAATTGATCATACGGATGGAAAGATTCTAATCGATGGAAAAGAAATCTACCAGTTCAATATTTTCGAATTGCGTCGTAACATCGGTTACGTGCTCCAACAAATTGCTTTATTCCCCCATTTGACAGTGGAAGAAAACATTTCTGTCGTACCTGAACTATTAAAATGGAAAAAAGAACGAACAAAAGACCGGGTGACGGAATTGATGAAAATTGCCGGTCTCGATCCAAAACTACGTTCGAAGAAGCCTTCGGAACTATCTGGGGGTCAACAGCAACGTGTGGGTGTATTGCGCGCCTTAGCGGCTGACCCGGACGTCATCCTCATGGATGAACCTTTCTCTGCACTTGACCCGATTAGCCGTGGCCAATTGCAAGATGACATCAAACGATTAAATGACGAACTCGGAAAGACGATTCTGTTTGTCACACACGACATGCAAGAAGCGATGAAGCTCGGGGATCGCATCGCATTGATGAGGGATGGTGAATTAATGTTAGTTGGTACACCTGAAGAGATATTAGCGAGTGAAGATCCATTCGTCTTAGAATTTACACAACGCGGAAGAGGTGAGCTGGATGCTTGAGACGTTCCAAAATAGACAAGGACAGCTTGTCGAGGCACTGATTGAGCACTTACAGCTCTCTGTCGTATCACTTTTGATTGCCGTCTTAATTGCCGTACCATTAGGGATTTGGCTGACGCGTCGCAAGAAAATCGCCGAAACCGCCATTGGTGTCACTGCGATTATTCAAACAATTCCTTCGCTTGCCTTGCTTGGATTGATGATTCCGCTCGTCGGGATCGGGGCATTACCTGCCATCATTGCGCTTGTTTTATATGCGCTCCTACCGATTTTACGAAACACATTCACTGGTTTAAACGAAGTGGACAAATCGTTACTTGAAGCAGCTCGAGCTTGTGGGATGAAACCGAATCAAAGTTTGATGAAAGTCGAACTTCCGCTCGCCCTACCTGTTATCATGGCAGGTATCCGTACAGCGATGGTCCTCATCGTCGGTACGGCGACACTTGCCGCACTCGTCGGGGCAGGCGGACTCGGTACGCTGATCTTGCTCGGGATTAACCGTAACGATAATTACTTAATTCTACTGGGTGCCATCCCGGCCGCCATTTTAGCTCTCCTGTTTGACTTCTTGTTACGTCAGATGGAAGGTGCGACAGCGACCCGTAATAAGACGAAATTGATTGCAGTCTCTACTGTACTCGCACTCATCATCATCACACCGCTCGCATTTGGTCGCTCGCAAGAGACAGACCTTGTCGTAGCTGGGAAACTCGGTCCAGAGCCAGAAATTCTTATGAATATGTATAAGTTGTTGATTGAAGAAGAAACAGATTTGACTGTATCGGTGAAGCCGAACTTTGGGGAGACGACATTTGTATGGGGCGCACTCCAATCTGGTGATGTTGACATTTATCCAGAATTCACCGGAACGGCACTCGCGAGTCTCGTCAAGGAGACGCCAGAATCAAACGATGCCCGTGAAGTCTATGAACAAGCGAGAGAGGCGCTTGCCGAAGACGGGTACGTCATGCTCGAACCGATGCAGTTTAACAATACGTACGCACTCGCGATTCCACGTGACTATGCCGAGGCAGAAGGTATTTCGGCCATCTCAGATTTACGAAACGTTCAGTCAGATATTAAAGCAGGCTTTACACTTGAATTCACCGACCGTGAAGACGGATATCCAGGACTTCAAAACGAGTACGGATTTGATTTCCCTTCTGTCGTCTCGATGGAGCAAAAATTACGCTATCGTGCCATTTCACGAGGAGATGTCAATTTAGTAGACGCATATGCAACAGACCCTGATATCGCCGAGAACGACCTTGTCGTTCTAGAAGACGATCGACAGTTTTTCCCGCCATACCAAGGGGCACCGCTCTTGAAAGAAGAGACGCTTGAAGAGTATCCAGAAATTGAGGATGCGCTCAATCAGCTCGCAGGTAAAATCACAGACGAACAAATGTCTGAATTGAACCGTCGTGTCGCGTACGGAAATGAACGCGCCTATGATGTAGCGAAAGACTTCTTAGAACAGGAAGGGTTATTATGAGAGCATTGATTATTTCGAATCCGAAGTCTGGTACGAGCGAAACGATGCTCGGGGAAGTCATCGGTACGATTGAATCGCTCTATGAAGAAATCATCATCAAGAAAACGCAAGAAATTGGCGACGCACTCCGATTTGCGAAAGAAAGTGGATCGTTCGACCATCTGATTGTCATCGGGGGAGACGGTACACTCAATGAAGTAGTCAATGGGTTGATGACGTTAGAGCTTGAGGAGCGACCGACAGTAGGAATCATTCCTGCAGGGACGTGTAATGACTTCGCACGAGCGCTCGAACTTCCCATTCAACCAACACAAGCCGCGAGCATCATCAAATCGAATCATGAGCAACATGTGGACGTGATTCAAGTAGATGAGATGTATGCCCTCAATTTCGTTGGAGTCGGATTGATTGCAGATACGTCACGCCAAATCGACCCGGATGAGAAAGAATCTTTAGGTTCAATCGGCTACTTTCTTGCAACTATCCGCCAATTTCGTGAAGCTGACCCGTTTCAGATTCGCTTACGTCGAGGAGATGAACTTCTTTACGATGGAGACGTCAGCTTCTTATATGTAGGGAACGGGAGTTATCTCGGAACCGTACCGACGAAATTGGAGACGCAATCGTTTTCGGATGGCATGTTAGAAGTCGTTCACAGTTCGTCAATTGGACTTCCGATGATTCGACAATTGTTGGCCCAACAGCTCGGTCTCGATCAAAAATCAGAGGAGTGGAATCACTTTCAAATTTCATATGTCGAAGTTGAGTTGAATGAGCCACAAGTCATCGATATCGACGGTGAACATTTTGAAACAGATCACTTAGCAATCCAGATTCGAGAGCGGGCTCTCACGTTTTTAACGCCATAAAGCATCAACAGAGAAAAGTATTCAGACTTTTCTCTGTTTTTATGTTGTTCTGACCCTTGAACCGTGTTAGTATTTCACTATTATTATGAAAATGAAATGAAAAACAGGAAGTAGGGGTAATCATGGCGCAAAACTCATTCGCCTCAAAAATTGGATTCATTCTAGCTGCCGCAGGGTCGGCAATCGGTTTAGGTGCGATATGGAAATTTCCATACGTCACTGGAACTAGTGGGGGCGGTGCCTTTTTACTCATGTTTTTGGCGTTCACATTATTACTTGGTCTGCCACTATTGATTGGTGAATTCATCGTTGGACGTTCAACTCAAAAGACGGCACTTCTTGCCTTCAAAAAATTAGGACATGGTCGTTGGAGCATTATCGGTTACTTAGGTGTCATCGCATGTTTCTTGTTGCTTTCCTTCTATAGTGTTATTGGAGGATGGGTCCTTATTTATATCGGGCTCGGTTTAAGTGGGACATTAAGTGGTCGTACAGCTGACGAGTTCGGAGATGTATTTGGAAATGTTGTGTCAACACCTGGCATCGCGGTACTCGGACAATTCTTATTCTTGTTGATCACGCTATTGATTGTCTTACGCGGAGTCGAAGCAGGGATTGAACGGATGAGCAAGATTTTAATGCCGCTTTTGTTCATCAGCTTCATTGTACTCGTCGTCCGTTCATTGACACTCGATGGGGCGATGGAAGGGGTTCGCTTCTTCTTACAACCTGACTTCTCTGCATTGACGGGTGAGTCGGTACTATTTGCCCTAGGACAAGCTTTCTTCTCCTTATCGTTAGGGGTAGCGGCGATGTTGACATATGCGTCTTATATAAAGACGAAAGGAACGTTGAACCGTTCTGCGAACATGATTGTTTTGTTGAACATTACGGTTTCACTCTTAGCTGGACTTGCTATTTTCCCGGCAGTTTTCGCTTCAGGACTTGATCCGGCTGAAGGTCCGGCGTTACTGTTCGTCGTATTACCGGCTGTCTTTAATCAAGTACCACTAGGCGGCTTCTTCATGGTGTTGTTCTTCCTATTATTCGCGTTCGCATCGATCACGTCGTCAATCGCGATGTTAGAAGTAGTTGTCGCGGGTGTGACAGATCGGTTGAACGAAAAGAAATCAACTTGGACGAAGAAGCAAGTAACCGTGACGGCAGCCATTCTCGTGTTTGTCGTAGGCGTTCCATCTGCCTTGTCATTCGGACTATTGAGTGATTTACAGATTTGGAATGGTCGGACGTTCTTCGATACGATGGATTACCTCGTCAGCTATATTTTGATGCCGGTCGGGGCACTCTTAACATCGATTTTTGTCGGATACGTCGTCGATCAACGTATTTTGAAAGATGAGATTCAAACGTCAGAACCGGGTAAGAAACTTTATCCGATTTGGCATGCGCTCATTCGCTACGTCATTCCTGTGACAGTAGCCATTGTAATGGTTTCAACGTGGGTCACAACATAATGGACAAACCGTAGGCTTATAGGTCTACGGTTTTTTTCATCGCACAACGGGAAAGAAGTCGATATAGATATTCATTTTTACACCTGTGGACGGAGGAAACAACGAATTTTATTATGCTAAAATGATAGGGATGACGAAACTTTTTTTGATAGGTTTCGTAATGTACAATAGAAGTAACATGAGATGAGGTGAAAAGAATGAAAACATGGATGAAATGGGCCCTGACAGGGGCAGTCATATACTTTGCCATCAACGTATTCGATTTCTCCTGGTTATTCATTATAGTAGGGGCGCTCGTCTTGAATGAAGTCTGGTCGACGAACAAGCGCAAAAACCGTCAACGAACACCGACAATGGTCGCGAAACGTGCCAAGAAAAAACTGTTGCTCGATGAGGACGAACCGTTCTCAGGTTCAAGAATCCTCAAGCCGATTGAGGAACCCGTCCCGGCACGTCAATTCGAGGCAACGGACGATTTAGAACTACAATTTTTGCAACGGACGATTGAACAAGGATATGAAAAGCTACAACAGATTGACCGCGTCCTTCCTGAAATCAAAGATGTGGAAGTAAGGCGTGAGATGAAAGCTGTCTCCAAAGAAGCACACGAATTGTTCGAAGAACTTTTCGAAAATCCACAAGACGCAAAACATGTTCGAGACTTGTTCACATTCTACTTAGATTCCCTCGTCTCGGTCGTCTTGAAATTTAAAGAACTTGAAGGAAAACGAGTCGTCATTCAAGAAGAGACTCGAGAGCAATTAATCACGAATATGCGACTAATTGTCGATAAATTTAAAGAACAACGCGGACGTCTCCTTGAAGATGACGCCGTAGACTTTGAACGCGAACTGATCATGATGGAGCGAGTCTTATCTGATCAGCCGGAAGGGAGAAAGAAACATGACTTCATCGAATGAAACGAACTGGCAGTCATGGCCGGAAGAAGAGCTGACATCTGATACAAAAACGAAAACAGAAACAGAGGGGTTTAGCAATCCATCTGTGGAATGGTCATCTGTTTCACAACCTCACGAAGTACCTGCCATCCAAGCTAAGCCAGACGTGCCTCAAGAGCACCGTGAGCGAATTACACGATTGGCGGAGTCGATTGATATTAAAAAGACAGATTCGGTCATGTTGTTTGGCTCGAACGTTCAACGTGAACTTTCACAATTCTCTGACCAAATTCTGACGGAAGTTCGAATGAAAGATGGCGGGGATGCGGGGAAACTCTTGTCTGACTTAATGCAGAACGTCCGAAAGATGGACCCGGACATGCTTCAACCGGAGAAAAAGAGTTTTATGGACAACATCCCGCTCATCGGTCGTGCAAAGAAGAAAGCCGAAAACTATAAGCTTCAATTCGAAAAAATGAACGTTTATTTGGAAGAGGTCATCCATAATCTCGATCGTGCGAAGTTCGGTCTGATGAAAGACATTACGATGCTCGATCAAATGTATGATAAGAATAAGCGTTATTTCGAAGAGTTGAACGTCTATATCGCTGCGGGTGAAACGAAACTTGATCATGTACGTGAACATGAAATCGCGCCACTTCGTCAAGAAGTCGAAATTTCAAAAGATCAGTCTAAACTTCAACAGTTGAACGACATGATTCAATTGGCAGATCGTTTTGAGAAGAAGCTACATGATTTGAAATTGAGCCGTACCATCAGCCTACAGATGGCGCCACAAATCCGAGTCATCCAACAGAACAACCAAATCCTCGCTGAGAAAATCGAGTCAGCGGTCGTCAATACGATTCCGCTTTGGAAGAACCAAGTCGTTCTCGCGCTTAGTTTGACGCGTCAGAAGACGGCACTTCGCATGCAACAGGACGTGACGAAGACGACCAATCAGTTGCTTGAGCAGAACTCTAAGATGCTCAAAGACTCTTCGATTGAAATCGCTCAAGAAAATGAAAAAGGGATTGTCTCTGTGGAATCGCTTAAAGTCGCCCACGAGAATTTACTCTCGACACTTGATGAAACGTTACGCATTCAACAAGAAGGTAAACAAAAGCGTCGTGACGCTGAACGTGAACTCGACCGGATGGAGCATGAGCTCAAAGAAAAAGTCATTGAGATTGCCTCAAAAAATAAAGAACTGCCAAAAGATACAGGATATTAAGAAGGGAAGTCTGAGCAATCAGACTTTCCTTTTCTACGAGGAGGGGCTTACATGGAGAAACAACGATTGTGGGACGAGACGTGGCTATTGTTCGCCGATATGATGGCAGAACGACATTCGAAATGTGCATCGAAAAGCGTTGCCTGTGTCATCGTCAAAGATGAAAAACCAATTTCAATTGGTCTAAATGGGACACCTTCTGGTCATACGAACTGTAATGAGATTTATATCAAGCAAGAAGACGGCTTCTATAAGCATGCCGACTATGTTGCATCGTCGGATCTCGATATGATCAATGAGCCCGCCCGGCTCATTCGGGATGGTGTGACATATATCAAATGTACGGACCCGTATGATCATCATCACTGGTCGAAGCAACATGAGATTCATGCCGAAATCAATGCGATCGGAAAATTGGCTGCCGATTCGACGAATGCGTTCGGTGCGACGGCTTACGTCACTCATTCACCGTGTCATGCCTGCTCTCTTGCTCTGATTGCAGCGCGCGTCGCCCGCGTCGTCTATGCAGTAGGATATGAGCATGGTGATGGATTAGAATTAATGCGTGAGAGTGGGATCGAAGTGTTACATATGCCACTTGAAAAAATGTACAAAAATACATTGTAAACGTTTACATTAGATGATATATTATTAATGTACTGCCAATGGTGTTTTACTCTTCCATTATTCGCCCCTCTACGGAGGGGCCTTTTTTGTTGTTCAACATGAAGTGAGACAAACTTTACACATAATGTTCAATATTTCACAATATACTCTCTGAAATCTCTTATATAATAAAAGTAGATTCAGGAGAGGGGAATTTGTTCATGGAAAAACACGTTCGCTTTACAGATGGTGCATATGAAGTAGAAGCGTTAATCACACTTGAAGAAGTATGGGAAGATAAATTTGCGATTGGCATGCATCAGGAATTGGCAGTCAAATCGTTGACCATTAATGGAAATGAAGTTTCTGAGATTAAGCATGTCCGTGCACTTCTTCGTTACTATCCGACACTCGGGGTGTCAGGCATTTTGTTAGCACTCGATAAGGCAGCCGCTGAAATCGTTGCTTTATCAAAAGATCAAGATCCTGCCCTTCAATATGTTGAACTTGTAGCCCTCCAAATGGATGAGGCAGCGACAAACGACTTGAAAACTTTATACGCAGCGATGTGATTTTAATTGGGTGAACCATTTCACCCAATTTTTTGTTGCATCTATTCTTCGTTATGGTATGATATTTACAGATGAAGAAATGGAACGCCATATCGTTGTCAACCATAAGCATGGGGATCTAGATAGCTAGATCGCTGTCAAAAAGCCACGTTCATACGAACGTGGCTTTTTTTTGTGCAATGATGTCGAAACCAGCGGCTACATCTTTAGCGAGGTGAGCATCTGATCCTAACGTGAAAAGGATGTTCAATTGGCTCGCATATTTGACGAGTCCTGCGACGTATGGCTCACCACAATCAGGTTTTCTAAGTCCGGCGGTATTGAAATCGAGGCCGAATCCTCTGCCGGCAATCGCTCGCAAGAGACGTTCTTCCTCTTGTCTGACTGCTGAACGATCCCAGTCATAATTTTTTTGATATTTGATCGGTAAGTCGATGTGTCCAATCCGAGCGACTTGAATCGTTTCCCATGGAAAGCTGAGACTACGTTCAATCGAGTCATAATAAGCTTTCATCACGTTTTCAAATGAACCGAGCGCTTGAACGAGGTTGTCAAACGTTTCAGCAGAATAATCTACCGGCATATATATACCATCTACCAATAAGAAGTGTTGGGACAAGATGACTTCATCAAGTAGGGGAGCATATGGTTTTAACAAAGCAATCGTCTCTTCTTCTAGACGTGGTAACAAGTCGACTTCTAGTCCTACTTTAATGTCAATGACCTCTTGATACTGACTTTTCATCTGATGCAACGTATTAAGGTAGTCAGGAAGTAGAGCGATCGACATTGCGGAGTCTTGATTCGGCACCGGATCGATAAATGCCTGTGGAAACGGTGCGTGTTCTGTGAACGTCATCGTTTGCAGGTTTTTTTCAATCCCGACTTGAATATAGTGTTCAATCGGGTCTTTTGTACCGTGTGGACAATACGGGGTATGCACATGACCATCATGGGTAAAGTTAAACATCTGTTACACGTCCTTTTCAGTTCAATTGGTTGACAGGTGTTTCTCTGTTTGATAAATTTAACACACTACTTTAGTTTGGTAAAGTGATAATAAGATAAAGGGTGGTTATCATGATTTGGTCAAATTCGAAAGGTTCAATTCCAGAAGGATGGTATGAACTACAATCAGGAGATGTCATTCGACCAAAGCGGTGGATGCTGTCATTTTTAGAAAAGGCAGAGGCGAGCGGTTATGCCGTCATCGACCCGCCGTTACTCGAATACTATTCACACTATCAAAATTTGGCGCTCTTTGACGAGTCGGCCTATTATCGTTTATTCGGGAATGACGGGGAACTCCTCGTCATGCGCCCTGACTATACATTGCAAATCGCAAGAAAGTTAGCAGACGGTCATGAACCGATGCGTGTCGCGTACGCCGGAGCCGTCTACCGTCGGACGATCAAACATTCCGGTCAACCACATGAACGGCAACAGCTCGGACTCGAGTGGGTCGACGGGGAAATGAAGGACAGTCATCTCATCGAATCATTTCTCGATATGACGGAAGGAGTCCTGCCTACTGAACGTTTGACAATTAAAATCGGATCAGCGGCTGTCATCTCGCTCATCGCGAAAGAGACAGGCATTCAGGAACGGACATTCCGAAAAATCTTAGCACTTCGAAATTTAGAGTCGTTACGTGAGTTAGCAGAGACGTATCGCTATCCATTAATTGCGAAGCTACCGTTTTTAATTGGGAATTCAGCGCTCGAAGAATTACGGTGTGAGGCACCAGAGTCTCTAAACGATGCCATCGATGAAGTCGATGAGGCCGTACAACATTTGCGTGCAATTGGCTTAGACGTATCATATGATTTCGGTCAAACGGGAGATTTTGATTACTATTCAGGTTTGACCGTGACGGGAAGTGTAGAAGGAAAGCGTGTCCTTTCAGGGGGACGATACGATTCACTATATGGTCATTTCGGACACTCGAGACGAGCGTTCGGCATGTCACTCGATTTAGAACAGTTAGATGAGGTGATCAAATGAAGGTAGCGGTCGCGAAAGGACGGATCGAAAAAGCAGCTCGTCAATTTTTTGTCGAACGTGATTTACCCGTTTGGCCAGAGAAGCGGGGACGTGAACTCACAGTAAAAGCAGGAGATCATGAATTTATTTTCGTCAAAGGGGACGACGTCTATAAATATGTGATGCACGGAGCAGCTGATGTCGGAATTGTTGGTGGCGATATTTTACGAGAGAAAACGCCAGGTGTACTCGAAGTCGTCGACTTACCGTTCGGACGCTGTCGGATGGCCGTATGTGGTCCGAAAGTTCGACGTAATGGCACAAAGAAATTAAAAGTGGCGAGTAAATATCCGAACATCGCCATCTCACACTTCGCGTCAAAGCGACAAAACGTAGAAGTCATCGCGTTGAATGGGTCTGTGGAGCTCGCTCCGTTAACAGGACTAGCGGATTGCATCGTCGACATCGTCGAGACAGGTGCGACGTTAGCAGCGAATGACTTAGAGGAATATGAAACGATTTTTTCAATCAATGCAAAATTCATCACGAGCGAAACGGCTTTGGCAGAGCAGCCTGACGAATTAAAGGCATGGATTCGAAAGCTGAGTCAGGAGGAGAATGCATGAGTACAGAAACGAATCGATCACGGCGAGAAGCTTGGGCGGAAGCGGTCAAACCAATCGTAGAAGCGGTTGAGGCACGCGGAGATGAAGCACTCCTTGAATGGACGCGTCAATTCGATGGGGTCGACCAAATCGAGTCTGTCGATTTGTCTCGCTTTATCCCGCCGGCAGCGTATGCTGAACTGACGGAAGCGTTGACCTTAGCGGCAGAACGGATTCGCGCCTTCCACGCGCATCAAGTACGTCAAGATGATGTGTTCGAAGATACGATGTTCCGACTCGGAAGACGTTATATGCCGCTCGATTCGGTCGGTGTCTACGTACCGGGTGGGACAGCCGTCTATCCGTCGAGCGTCCTGATGAATATCATTCCGGCGAAAGTGGCCGGTGTCAAACGAGTCGTCATGGTCACCCCACCAAAAGCAGATGGGATCGACATTTCCCTCTTGATTGCAGCAAAAATCGCAGGGGCAGATGAGTGTTTTCTGGTCGGAGGTGCGCAAGCCGTTGCCGCACTCGCATATGGGACAGAAACGATTCGTCCGGTCGATAAGATTGTCGGACCCGGAAATGCGTATGTCGCGACGGCGAAGGCGCTCGTCTCGCACATCGTCGGGATCGACTCTGTAGCGGGACCGTCCGAAGTGCTGATCATTGCCGATGAAACGGCAAATCCGAAGTGGGTAGCGGCGGATCTTCTCGCACAAGCAGAACATGACGTAGAAGCGACGGCAATCGCACTCGTCACGACAGAAATGCTTCGTGATGAAGTCGAACAAGAACTTGAGCGTCAACTTTCGCTCTTACCACGACAAGAGATCGCCAGGGAATCATTGAAACGTGGCGGAGTCATCGTTCGATCACTAGAAGATGCCATCGCGTATGCGAACACGATGGCTGCGGAGCACGTCCAGTTGGCCGTCAAAGATCCTGAAACGTTGATGCGTGCGATACGTCACGGCGGGTCGTTCTTCCTCGGTCACGAGGCGGCGGAAGCGTTCGGGGATTATATCGCTGGACCGAACCATGTCCTTCCGACAAGTGGGACGGCGCGATTCTCGAGCGGATTGTCCGTCGATGATTTTTATCGCCGTCAGACGTTCCTTGAGATGACAGAACTTGATGAGACAATCACAAAGGCTGCGATTCGAATCGCAAAACAAGAACAATTAGAAGGACATGCCCGTGCGATGGCTGTTCGGATGGAGGACGTATGAGACGAAATTATCAGAACATCCCGCGATATGTGCCCCATGCCGTATCAGGGTACGCGCTCAATCAAAATGAAAGTCAATATCCGTTACCAGAGCGGCTTGAACGAGCTATTCGAGACGTTTCACTCGAGGCGCTCAGCCGTTATCCGGTCGAAGAATTGCTTGCCTTAAAAGCGAGTTATGCGAACTATGCGGGAGTCGAGACGACGCAACTGATGGTCGGAAGTGGAAGCGACGAGCTGTTAGCCATCTTAAGTCAGGCCATTTTAGATACGGAAGACCGTGTGGTCGCACCGGCCCCAGACTTCTCGATGTATGGCATATACACACAGATTGCGAGAGGGCACTTCATGCAACCGGAGAAGCATGGATTGAGTTACGATGCGCTAACCGAACTCATTCAAACGAATGAGCCGAAGCTCGTTCTGATTTCGAATCCAAATAACCCAACCGGTAAGATGTGGACACTTGAAGAATTGTCGGACATTGCGACACGTGTCCCTTATCTCGTTGTTGATGAAGCCTATATCGATTTCACGATGGAGGACTCGTTTGTATCTCGCTTGAGCGAACATCCGAACGTCATCATCTTACGAACGTTGTCAAAAGCGTTCGGTCTTGCGAACCTTCGGATTGGTTTCATGATTGCGTCAGAAGAAATCATCGAACAGATCGATCGATTCCGTTCACCGTTCAATGTGAGTGGACTCAGTGCCGCAGTCGCCAACGTTGTATTGCGTGATGAGACGTATATCCAAGAGTCGATTCAGTTCCACACGGCGCAACGTGAGAAATTAACCGAGTTGTTACGACCAATCGGTGAGATTTTGCCGAGTCGTGCCAACTTTATCTATGTCAAAACCGATGACAGTGAAGGGTGGGCATCCCGCTTCCTTGAAAAAGGCGTCCATGTACGTGCGTTTCCGGATGGATTACGTGTCAGTGCAGGGACAGATGAGGCGTATGCCTTTATCCGACAAACGATTGAAGAGGTGAATTCTGTTGAGAACAGCTGAACTAAAGCGTGAGACGAAAGAGACAAAAATTGAGATTCGAGTCAATCTAGATGGAACAGGAGAAAGCACCATCCAAACAGGAGTCGGTTTTTTTGACCACATGTTGACGTTACTTGCCTTTCACAGTCAGATGGACTTAGAGGTGAAAGTCGAAGGAGATACATGGGTCGATGCCCACCATACAGTGGAAGATGTGGGGATTGCGCTCGGTCAACTCATCGCCAAATCTCTCGGAGACAAAGTCGGGATTCGCCGCTATGGAGCGAGTTACATGCCGATGGACGAGACGTTAGCGCGAGCGGTCGTCGATGTGTCAGGACGTCCCTTCCTTGTCTATCAAGCGGATATTCGCAATCCGAAGCTTGGGGATTTTGATACCGAGCTCGCTGAGGAATTCTTCCGAGCGGTTGCCATGAACGGTCGACTCACGCTTCACCTCGCGGTCCTGTATGGATCGAACTCACACCACATGATTGAAGGGTTGTTCAAAGCGTTCGGACGAGCACTCGCTGAGGCGGTCTCGAGCGATGGAACCGATCGTCTCCCTTCTACGAAAGGATGGATTGAAGGATGAAAGTAGCGGTCATCGATTATGGAATGGGTAACGTATTCAACGTCGAACGTGCGTTGCAGGCAATCGGTTGCTACGTCGTGATTACGAATGATGCAAGCCAAATTGAAGAAGCGGACGCCATTTTACTTCCTGGGGTCGGTGCTTTCCCGCAAGCGATGCAATCACTCGAACAGACGGGGCTCATCCCGCTATTACAAAAGATGGCGACAAAAAAGCCGTTTTTAGGGATATGTCTTGGGATGCAGCTCTTGTTTGATTCAAGTACGGAAGGCATGCCGACGAAAGGTCTCGGGTTGATTCCGGGAACGGTTGAGCGAATGCGCGCGAAGCGTCTTCCACACGTTGGATGGAACTCGATTCTTCGCGATGAGGACGTCTACTTTGTTCACTCTTATCACGCCGTGACGGACGATGCTAATATCGTGGCGGAAGCGGATTATATGGGAGAGCGTGTTCCTGCGATTGTTCAAAAAGGACTCGTCACGGGCATGCAGTTTCACCCGGAAAAAAGTGGGGCGTTCGGTCTCAGTTTACTTCAAGAATGGAAGGAGGCGGTCGAGCGTGAAATTACTACCCGCCATTGATTTAATTGGAGGCAAGATCGTCCGTTTATCAGAAGGCGATTTTTCAACCGAAGAACAATACGGTGACCCGTATGAATTATTAAAAGCGTGGCAAGGAAAAGTCCCGATGATTCATTTAATCGACTTAGAAGGGGCAAAGGCAGGCGAGCCGCGTCACCTAGATGTCGTCCGCTATGCGAAGTCTCTCGGTTTTCTCGTACAGACAGGTGGTGGGATTCGTTCAGAAGCCTCACTCGATGCGGTCATGGACACAGGTGCGGACCGTGTCCTCTTAGGAACAAAGGCGTTTACGGATCCTGACTTTTTAGACAAGGCGATTGAAAAGTATGGCAAACGAGTTGCTGTGGCACTCGATGCATATGACGGAAAGGTCGCCATTAACGGATGGCAAGAAGCGACGAAGCTCGATGACATCTCGGTCGCTCAAGATTTCGTCAAGCGAGGGATTGAGACGATTCTATATACGGACATCGGATCTGACGGAAAACTGAACGGACCGAATGTCGCGCGCATGAAGGCGCTACGCCAAATCGTCAACGTCACACTGATTGCTTCAGGCGGTGTGACGACTGAAGAGGACGTGAAGGAACTAAAGATGGCTAAGATTGATGAGGCCGTCGTCGGGAAAGCACTTCTGTCTGGTAAAGTAAGTATCGATGAACTGATTGAATGGGAGGCGCGTTATGCTTAAACGCAGAATTATTCCATGTCTCGATGTGAAGGAAGGCCGTGTCGTCAAAGGGATCGAATTCGTTCAACTACGAGACATCGGTGATCCGGTCGAAATCGCAAAATATTATGATGAGTCCGGAGCCGATGAACTCGTCTTTCTCGACATCACGGCAAGTACGGAACGCCGCCAGACGATGCTCGATGTCGTCAGTGCAGTGGCACGGAAAGTATTCATCCCGTTGACGGTCGGCGGAGGGATTCGTTCACTTGATGACATTTCGTCATTGTTAAAAGCAGGAGCGGATAAAGTATCGTTGAACACGCTCGCTGTCGAATCCCCAAGTCTCATTCGAGAAGCGGCCGATCGTTTCGGATCACAATGTATCGTCGTTGCGATCGACGTAAAATTTGAAGACGGGGAATACTATGTGTACACATATGGCGGTAAACAGAAGACAGAACTGTTAGCGGTCGAATGGGCGAAACAAGTGGCCGCACTCGGGGCGGGTGAACTTCTTGTCACGTCCATGAACCAAGACGGAAAGCAAAGCGGATATGACCTTGCGATTTTAGAACAACTTCGCGAAGTCGTCGACATTCCGATTATCGCCTCAGGTGGGGCGGGGAATGCCGAGCACGTTGTCGAAGCGCTCGAGAAGGTCGATGCCGCACTACTTGCCTCCATCTTACATGATCGAAAAACGACAGTAGAAGAGGTGAAGCACGTATGCACGAGTCACAACTTGCCGATGCGGTTCGTTTCGACGAAAATGGATTGATTCCCGTCATCATCGTCTCAGAAGAAGACGGGGCCGTTCTCATGCTCGGATATATGAACGATGAGGCCATCCGTCAAACGCTACGTGAGCGGGTCGTGACGTTCTGGTCTCGTTCAAAAGGTAGGCTATGGATGAAAGGGGAGACGAGCGGCAACACACTTGACGTCATCAGTATCCAGGTCGACTGTGACCAGGATGCGCTTCTCGTTCGTGTCCATGCGAACGGTCCGACGTGTCATACTGGAAATCGAAGCTGTTTCTTTACGGAGGTGAACGTATGATTCATGAATTGGAGCAATTGATTCAATCAAGAAAGAATGAACCAAAAGAAGGTTCATATACGACGTATTTGTTTGAACAAGGCGTTGAAAAAATCGCGAAGAAGTTCGGTGAAGAATCGTTCGAGGTCGTGATTGCCGCAATGACGGACGAAGATTTGGTCGAAGAATCGGCCGACCTTCTGTATCACCTGCTCGTCTTATTGGCAGCTAAAGGTGTGCGCTTAGAAGATTTAGAAGCGTTACTTGCCAAACGTCACGGCACGACGACGCCTGCGAAGCCTCGTCGAGACGTCACGGAATGGTAAAGCAAAAGGAAGGAGCGCGTCTCCTTCCTTTTTTGTATCAACGATTGACCGAGGCAGCCATGCGAATGTATGTATGACGTCGCCCGCGAATGGCAATTGAAAGTGCCTGAATGTTCTCTGGTACGGCAATCCCAGACAATCCGGCGTCACCGATATGAACGATATCTGCGCCCCCGCGCTTTGAAGAGAGTGCAATCTCGCGAACAGTCGCCACATCGGCCCCTTCTTGAGATGTCCCGATTGCGGCTAACGTGAGTGCTCCGAGTGCTTGCAGTTCTTGTACGAGTTCGTGGAATGCCTCTTCACGGACACCCGGAACGGTTCCTGGAGCTGGTAGAAGAATGATGTCTGCCCCTGCTTCAACGAAGCGGATGTATGCGTCGCGATCTAACACGCTGCCGACACCGGCCTGATGCATCTTTCCGGCAATGATGACGCCAGCGAATTCACGACGCCCCCGGATAATCGCTTGTTCGATTGCTTCATTCGTAACCCCGGTATTCGGGTTGCCTGTCAGACAAACGAAATCGATCCCGAGTTCAGACGCTTTTTGGAACGCTTCGACTGAAGCGAGTCTGCCTCGTTTCACTTCGTTCATCTCAGACGATCTCTCTGAAAAGTCGACAGGTTCTAAATTGACTCCAATCGGTAATCCGATCAGTCTCTTTAGCTCCAGAATCGGATGGTCACTCATCTCATCACCTGGCATGTCGCCAAACAGCGCATGACTTTCAAGTCCTTTAATGTAAGGATGGAACACATCTAACATGTTCAATAAAATCAAGTCGGCGCCGAACGCTCTTGCCAGTTCAGCATTCGTGACTTCTGGGTAGAGCGGTTGAACCGTTGGGATGACCTCGGCCATGATCGTTCGTCCTTCCGCCTTTCGAATCGACCCGACTAAATCTTGACGATTAAACGTGATAAAATCACTTGCCCGACACTCTAAAATACGTTTCATCACATCTTCCTCCTTCTGCTCATCCTTGTCTCTATTCCCTAAATGATTTGAAAATCCTCTATACTGAGTGTAAGGAGGGATCATGATGACGGAAAAAGAGAAGATGATTCGTGGTGAACTGTATTTAGCTGGTGATGAGACGCTCGTTAAAGATCGGGAGCATGCCAGGCGATTGACCGAGCGATTCAATCGTTCCGGGATTGATGACTTGGAAGAGCGTAAAAAAATTCTCGGTGCGTTACTCGGTTCGACGAAAGAGTCGTATTACATCGAACCGAACTTCAAATGTGATTACGGGTACAATATTCACTTGGGTGAACGATTCTATGCGAATTTTGACTGTGTCTTTCTAGACATCTGTCCCATCACTTTCGGGGATGACTGTATGCTTGCACCGGGTGTACATATCTATACAGCGACACATCCGATTGATCCGATTGAGCGCATCTCTGGGTATGAGTTCGGGAAACCCGTGACGATTGGGGACCGGGTATGGATTGGTGGAGGGGCCATCATCAATCCGGGGGTGTCGATTGGAGATGAGGCAGTCATCGCATCTGGTGCCGTCGTCACAAAAGATGTGCCACCACGGACGGTCGTTGGAGGAAACCCTGCGCGCGTGATCAAAACGATCGACTGACAAAAACTCCTGAACACGAGGTTCAGGAGTTTTTTACGTGACTTGTTTCTATGAATTGCTGAATTGCTGTATGTGCAAGCTGAAGTGCCGCTTCGTTACCGATGGTCACTCGAATGCCCGTCTGTTGTTTCGACGTGTGTACGTTCAATGCGGTCAAATGCGTCCATACCGCTTCAGGTTGCTCGAGTTCAATATACAAAAAGTTTGTCGAGGCAGGGAGGACATGACCAATTGATTCAAAGGCCAGTGCCCACTTTTTCCGCATCCCGTCATGCCATTCGATTGCTTCTTGAAGATAAGTCGCATCTTTTAAGAAGATGTTGCAAATCTTTGCACTCACCCCGCTAATGTTGAACGGTGGGATGAATTGACGGAAATAGTGTGCGAGTTCGTTGTTTGTCACCATGAATCCGATTCGTACGTTTGCCAATCCGAACGCTTTTGACATCGTGCGAAGCACGATGAGATTCGGATGGTTCGCAATGAACGGAATCATGCTGCCATCCGGTGTGAAGTCCATATACGCCTCGTCCACCACGAGGTACGGAACGAGTGAGGCGAGATGCGTCAACTCTTTCACGGTCCACAGCTTCCCGGTTGGATTGTTCGGGTTCGAGAGAAGAAGAAGCTTCGGATGATGCGTCTCGATTGCCTCTACAATTGCCTCATACGATAAATCATTGGCTTGAACATGTTGCCCGTGTGCGATGGTCGTGAAGATTGGATACATCGAAAAGTCAGGCGCTGGAGACAAGACGATGTCATTTGGTGCGAGCAATGCTTGCGTCACGACATGAATCATCTCATCACTTCCACAACCGACGAGCAGTTGCTCAGGTGTCACACCGACATACGCAGCGTAGCGTTCGAACAACTCATTGATCGGTTCGAACGGATATTCGTGTAAGTCATGATACGTCAACGAATCAAGCTGGCTCTTGATTCGGTCAGGTAAAGGGAACTGACTTTCATTTTGATTTAACCGATGTCCCGTCGGATAAACGACGGGATAGATCGGCAGCTCGACTTGTCTCATTCAGTCGGCTCCATCGAGAACCATTTTTTCACCAATTCATCGATTTCGCCAGACTCCATCATCTTGTTCAATTCTTCGTTGAACTGGTCGCGTAACTCATCATCTAATTTGAAGGCAGCAGCTGATCCTTTTTCGCCATCCTCTTTTAAAGCGAATGTATAGAAGCTGTCGTCTTGATCGAGATACTTTTGTGCGACAGTGTCTTCGATGACCATTGCATCGATTCGACCTGTATTCAACTCTTGAACGATTTCAGGGATCTTGTTCAACGATACGAGTTCAGCGTCAGGCGCTTGTTCTTTTGCGATGTTTTCTTGAATCGAAGCCGTTTGGACACCGATTTTCTTACCAGACAAATCTTCGATTGCCTGAAGCGACTCGTCTTTTGTCAAAATCAAGTTTGTCGCGGAAAGATAGATGTCTGAGAAGTCGGCGTTCTCTTTCCGCTCTTCTGTTGGTGTCATCCCTGCCATGACAAAGTCGACACGTCCGCTGTTCAAGGCCCCGAGTAAGCTACCGAAGTCCATATCTTCAATTTTCAATTCGTAACCGAGACGTTCTGTAATCGTTTCTGCAATTTCAATATCAAATCCGACAATCGCATCCCCGTTTGCCGTATCGACAAATTCATATGGGAAGTAATCGGCGCTCGTCCCCATGACGAGTGTTTTTTGCTCTTTCGCTTCACCTTCTGTTTCTTGACTACATGCACCGAGTAAAGCCGCGCTCAACATAAGTGTACCTGCTAATAACCATTTTTTCATATGTGTATAATGCCTCCCTGTTGTAGATGAGACTAAGTGTATATGTATGATTATTAATTGTAAAGAATAAAAATACAAAAAATATTAAAAAGAGAAACGCTTTTGAAATGAAAGCGTTCTATTCTTAGTTTTTTAGAAGATACGACATAATTTGCTCAATCGGAATTTCTTGATTGACCATCGTATAGGTTTGTAAGTAGGGATGGTTTGTAGGTCGTTTGCAGTGTTCATTCATTTTAGACCAATTCTCATATGAAACCTGATCAATTTGACTTGGTCGTCTGAAACGGTTTCGAAGTCGTGCGTTAATTTCTTCGTGATTTTCATGACGACATTCAATGTAACGATAAGTTGCTCCATATTTGGTGGAAATCGCTATCCCTTTATCGAGTAATTCGTCATAGAGACAAGGACTGTCAAGAATGACGTTTTGTCCAAGTGATAGGTGATACTCGACGAGAGACCAATCAATATCATAAGCCATCTTCCCAATTTCTCGATCTGAGAAGTTGCCAATAGGAAGCGTATAGAGTAAGGCGGTCTTTGAAACATCATGATCGATGACGACCGCGTGTACGTGTTGGATGATTCGCTTAGCCAATGTGGATTTTCCTGATCCAGGTGTTCCAGACATTTGGAGAAAAAACAATCGAATCCCTCCGCTTCATGTTATAAAGAACCGATAAATTGTTTGACGGCCCTTGACGATTTCAAATGTATCAAATTAAGTTGTGTCGGATGTTGTTGAATTTGTCGTAACAGTTGTGGCCGTTGAACGTCAGGAAAATTCCAAACCCACTTGAGGAATGCGAAATCGAGCTTTTCCTCACAGGATGCGCCCATATCCGGTCGCGTCGTACCACGGTAACAGGCAACTCGTTTGAGGACGCGGTATACACAAATGATTCGCGGAAGGTCGATCAAAATGACGGTATCTGCTGCCTGTAAACGTAAATCAAGCGTGTTCCCGAAGTTTCCATCAATAATCCATTCCTCTTTCTTTACGAGTTGTTGCTGAATGTCGATTCGTTCCTCACTTGGCGCCATCACCCATCCCGGTCTCCACATGAGAGCATCCAAATGATAGACATCGAGGTGTAATCGTTCACCGAGTTGACGGGCAAGTGTGGATTTCCCTGCACCGCCTGAACCGATGATCATGATTCGTTTCATGTTTGTGTTGCGATTAATCGGTAAGTTGCTCATCTAATCTTGTTCATCCTCCAATACAATCCATTTCTTCAACTGCTCATCCTCTTCATAAATGACCCGGACATCCATCTGTCCGATGACGAGACGTTGTTCCGAACTGAACATGACGATCGGATAGTTCGTTGACACGGGTTTGTCCGTCTCGAAAATAGGGCTATGCGCCTGCATCGCGTAATACCCGTCCGACCTCGTGTTGGCGGCCCCTGCATCAATCTGTGTCACATGGTCAAATCCTCTCAGTCTGAGCACATAACTATAAGACGTTCTCGCTCCTTGCTCGAGACGCCATTCTTCGATGATGGCTGATTTGTCGTCCACCGATCGCTCTTCTAGCACTTTCTGTACCGTATACTCTTTTTCGTAAGGAATCATCTCCTGTATGCTGACGACGGTCATCGTCGCGAGCTTGAGCGATTCCTCGGAAGGTGGGGTAATCAGTATACCAATAAAGATGAGGATGGGAATCAATAAATAAACCATGACACGACTACGCATTTTCATCACCTTACCTTTTCAGATGTAAACTATTTCTGCATAGGAGAATCAGTTCCCTTCAAAAGAACATTGGAATCTTAAAAACCGATTCATTTCTTCAAGTTTTTGAATGAGCAGGTATGATATAGAGAGGAGGGATGTACATGAAAATCGGGGTCATAGGTGGAGGTGTCGCGGGTTTAACGGCCGCTGCGCTCGCGCAACAAAAAGGACATGACGTAACCGTCTTTGAAGCATCGCGTGAATGGGGCGGATGTGCAGGTAAATTTCAACGGGGTGACTACTTGTTCCCGGCAGGCGCGACGCTCGGAATGGGATTTGAAAAAGGTGGAGTCCATCAGCGTGTCCTTGAGAAATTGGACGAATCGGTCGAGGTCACTTTGTTGGATGAGGTGATGGACATTCATCTGCCTGACGTCACCGTCACTTACTATCGCGACCGAGAACGTCTGCTTGATGAGCTCAGTCATGCGTTCCCAGAGAACCACAAGGCAATCCATGCGTTTTATCGTGAAGTGTGGGGTGACTTTGAGAAGATCCGACCGTTGTTTCAAGAGTTGCCGGCACTTCCGTTTCGCACGACATCGGATATGGTATACGCAATGAAGGGGTTCCGACCGAACCAACTTACGGCGCTCCTAAAACTCCAGCGGCCACTCGGTGTCACGTTAGCTCGTCATGGACTAAACGGTACGATGTTCGAGCGATTTATCGATGGAGTCCTGCTCGATAGTTTGCAGACCGGTGCGAAAGAAGCGAGTCATTTACTCGGTGCAGTGGCGCTGTCGGTCTATCACGAAGGAGCGTACTATGTGGAAGGTGGGCTGTATCAATTGGCTCATGCGTTAGAGCGCGCCGTCCGAACGTTTGGTGGCGAGACGAAATTAGGGAGAGACGTCCAGTCCATCGAACGAGTGACGGATGGATGGTTCATCACCGATCGAAGAGGACGACTTGAACTGGTCGATGTGATTGTTTCCGCCATCCCGATTGAGCGGACGAGCGAGATTTTACGGGGACAGGAACAGCGAAAGTTTAAACGGCAATATCGAAGACAGTTGAAGCAGTCGCAATGGGGCACGTTCAGCCTTTACATCGTCTTGCCTGAGGATGTCTGTCAACAGCAACCATTATTTCAACAAATCTATCACGAGCGATTACCGAGTGGGCATGCGTTCATATCCATGTCGGCGCCGGATGACGTGTTGCGCACAGAAAAACCAGAACGGACCATTACGGTATCCACACATATCGATTTATCAGAATGGCAACATTGGAAAGACCGAGCGGCATATGAGAAACTAGAACAAGATTGGACCAATCGTCTCGTCGATGTCGTCGCCACTGCGTTCCCTGCATGGGACCGTGAATCGTCACTTCTCCTTCCTGGTGGACCAGGTGCATGGGTGAAGTATACGAAGCGACCGCATGGGGCAGTCGGGGGATATGCCCAGACGCCAAGCCAGGCGTTGTTCCGTGCCGCGAGTTATCGCACAGACTTGCCGAACTTTTATGTATGCGGGGATACCGTATTTCCAGGGGCGGGGACGATTGGTGCAATGACGAGCGGGTTACATGTTGCCCGAGCAATCGGGGTGACGATTGATTAGGGGGGATATTGATGAAGAAAAAAGCATTTGATGAACTGACAACATTGGAATTGTATCGCTTACTGGCGCTACGGACTGAGATTTTCGTCGTCGAACAGAACTGTCCGTATCAAGAAATCGATGGAAAAGATGAACAAGCCATCCATTATTGGATTGAAGAAGATGGAGAGATTGTCTCTGCGCTTCGTGTTTTGACGGAAGCCTCTCCAGTCGCCATCGGACGTGTCGTCACGAAAGCGACGTATCGAGGGAAAGGGTATTCTCGCCTCTTGATGGATGCGGCAATCAAGGACTTCGGTCATGAGACATTGTATCTGCAAGCTCAGACGTATGTGGAACCTTTTTATGCCTCGTTTGGTTTCAAACGGACGAGTGATGTGTATCAAGAAGACAGTATTCCACACGTCGATATGTTACGAGAATCAACGAATCCCGCTAGTACCGTTTCCGAATCGTTCATGTTAGAATGAGAAAGAACATTCACGTGCCCTTGAGCACGATTACATCATAGACATAAAGGGGTTTACAATGGTGACCGATCAACAAGTAATTGCAAAAGCAAGAGAATTGGCAGACGTATTAGCACAAACACCAGAAGTGGCGCGTTTCAAAGAAGCGGAAGCGAAAGTGAACGGAAGTGACCGCGTACAGACGTTGATTAAACGAATCAAGTTCTTACAAAAAGAAGCCGTAAACTGTAAGCACTACGGCAAGACGGAAGCACTTGCGAAAGTCGAGCAGAAGATCGATAAAGCGATGGAAGAGCTCGACTCGATTCCGGTCGTTCAAGCATTCCAAGAGACTCAAGTTGAAGTGAACGATTTGCTTCAATACGTGACGGTCACGCTCGCGAACTCCGTGACGGACCGCATCATCGAATCGACGGACGGAGACGTCCTTGCAGGGAAGACAGGGAGCGGCATGGCGGCTGAACAAGCACGCGGCGGCTGCGGATACTAAAACGACACAGCTGGCCGATGGTCAGCTGTTGTACTTTCTAGAGGTGAATTAACATGCAAGAAGTCCATCAGACACCTATGATGAAACAATATTTCTCAATCAAGGCAGACTATCCGGACGCCTTTTTATTCTATCGACTCGGTGACTTTTACGAGTTGTTTTTTGAAGATGCACAAATTGTCGCCAAGGAATTAGAGCTCACGCTCACTTCTAAAAATGGGAAGCAGGCCGAGCATCCAATTCCGATGTGTGGTGTCCCACACCATTCGGCGGCAATCTACATCGAACAGTTGATCGAAAAAGGTTTTAACGTCGCCATCTGTGAACAGACGGAGGATCCGAAAACGACAAAAGGACTTGTGAAGCGGGAAGTCATCCAAGTGATCACGCCAGGTACATATATGGCGTCACTTAGCGAAAAAGAGAACCGATATCTCGTCGCCATCTCGGACGTCGCGGGACGTTTTGGGATTGCTAGAGGTGACGTGACGACGGGGGAATCGTGGTTGACGACGCTCTCGTCAGAAGAGGCCGTCTTACGGGAAATCGAAGGATTGCTCCCGAACGAGGTCATTGTTGAGGATGAACGACTCGCTGACTTGTTACGACAGACCGGCATTCCTCTCTCGATTCAAGTGGACAAGCGAGATAGTCCACTCGCGCAAGGTGCGAAAGACGAGGCGCAGCGCTCGGCATTTGAGTTGCTGTTCGCTTATCTCACGAAAACACAGAAGCGTTCGCTCGATCACTTGCAACCGGCTGTCGCCTATGAGGTCGAACAGCATATGCAGCTCGACGCCAACACGGCCCGAAACCTTGAACTGTTCCGTTCCGCTCGTTCGGGAGAACGGAAAGGGTCACTCCTTTCACTCCTTGATGAGACGACGACGGCAATGGGTGGTCGTTTGTTGAAGCGCTGGCTCGAACAGCCGCTCTATACAGAACAAGGCATCAAAGAGCGACAGGACGCCGTGGAGAACTTAGTGGACGACTTCATGTTGCGCGATCAACTACAGGAAGAGTTGAAGCGAGTCTATGACATCGAACGCCTTGTCGCGAAAGTTGGGTACGGGACAGCGAATGCGCGAGATCTCATCCAACTTCGCGACACGCTCGAGCGGATGCCTTCTGTCCGGTCACTCTTACAAACAGTGAAAGCGGATCGCTTGCAGCAAATCGAACAGAATCTCGACTCGTTCGAGACGTTGAGTGAACAGCTCCGGACTGCACTCGTCGATTCACCTCCGATTTCGACGAAAGAAGGCGGGATGATTCGTCACGGGTATTCAGAAGAGCTCGATGAACTGCTAGAAGCGAAAGCGAACGGGAAATCGTGGATTGCCAACCTCGAACAACAGGAACGTATCGCAACCGGCATCAAGTCGTTGAAAGTCGGTTATAACCGCGTATTTGGTTACTACTTGGAAGTGACGAAGGCGAATGCGAAGTTGCTCGAAGAAGGGCGTTATGAGCGGAAGCAGACGTTGACGAATGCGGAACGATACATTACGCCTGAGCTAAAAGAGAAGGAAGCCCTCATCTTAGGAGCGGAAGAGAAGAGCTGTACGCTCGAATATGACTTGTTTGTCGCACTTCGCGAAGAAGTGAAGACGTATACGAAGGCGCTTCAGCAATTGGCCCGTTCACTCAGTGAGTTGGATGTTCTCCTCGCCCTTGCCGTCGTAGCGGAAAGACGAGAATATGTACGCCCGAAAACTACATCGCACGTACAAATCGAACGCGGCCGTCACCCTGTCATTGAAACGGTCTTGCCGCGAGGTGAGTATGTCGCTAATGACTTGACGCTTGACGACAAACGTCAAATGTTACTCATCACCGGACCGAACATGTCCGGTAAATCGACGTATATGCGTCAGTTTGCGTTGATTGCGATCCTTCATCAAATCGGTTCATTTGTCCCGGCAGAAGCAGCGGAACTCCCGCTCTTTGACCGCATCTTTACACGGATCGGTGCGGCGGACGATTTGGTGAGCGGACAGTCGACGTTCATGGTCGAGATGACCGAGACGCGACAAGCCGTCACCGAGGCGACGAACCAAAGTCTGATTCTATTGGATGAGATTGGTCGCGGGACGTCGACGTATGATGGGATGGCCCTTGCGCAGGCAATTGTTGAGTATATTGCTTCGTCAATCGGGGCGAAGACACTCTTTTCGACGCACTATCATGAACTGACGGTGCTCGAGGACTCGATTCCGACACTTGAGAACGTCCATGTCCGGGCGATTGAGCGGGATGGGCGTGTCGTCTTCCTCCATGAAGTGCATCCAGGACGTGCGGATAAATCGTATGGGATTCACGTGGCGGAATTGGCCGAACTCCCAGATTCATTGATTGACCGGGCACGGACGATTCTGTCAGAACTCGAATCCGAAGCAACGAAACCTGTCTTAAACGAGCAAACTGCTTCACCTCAAGTGGAAGAAGTCAGCCAGTTGTCATTGTTCGAGTCGAATGACGCTG
Source organism: Exiguobacterium sp. s129 (assembly GCF_018617585.1). Taxonomy (GTDB): domain Bacteria; phylum Bacillota; class Bacilli; order Exiguobacteriales; family Exiguobacteriaceae; genus Exiguobacterium; species Exiguobacterium aestuarii_A. The sequence goes on along the minus strand of NZ_JACSKL010000003.1, from coordinate 21,141 downwards.
TTCGAGAACAGCTGCTCAAACTCGATCTATTGGCAATGAATCCAATCGAAGCGATGCAGGCGCTCTACGAACTGCAACAGACCGCAAAGAAAGGGTGAGTCGATGGGAATCATTCGAGAGTTACCGGAACAACTCGCGAACCGAATCGCAGCCGGGGAGGTCGTCGAACGACCAGCTTCCGTCGTCAAAGAATTAGTCGAGAATGCGATTGATGCGGGAGCGACGAAAGTGGACGTGGACTTACAAGAGGCGGGTATCCGTCTCATCAAAGTGCGTGACAACGGACACGGGTTCCATGAGGAAGACGCAGCCCGAGCCTTCTTACGACATGCGACGAGTAAGATTCGGGACGAGCACGACTTGTTTCGCATTCGGACGCTCGGTTTCCGTGGGGAAGCACTCGCCTCGATTGCGTCGGTCAGTCACGTCTCGTTGAAGTCTAAACGAGCAGATGAAGACGGTTTTGAGATGACGCTTGAAGGCGGTGTCATCAAGGAGACGAATCCGGCGGCGACGAACGTCGGGACCGAAATTGCGGTCAGTCAGCTCTTCTTCAACACACCGGCACGGCTGAAATATTTGAAGACAGCGGCGACAGAACTCGCGAGCATTACCGACACGTTGAACCGTTTGGCACTGTCCCATCCAGAGATTCGCTTCACCGTCTTTCATGAAGAGAAAGAACTGTTGCGAACGAACGGGAATGGGGACTTGAAACAAGTCATGCTCGCCATCTATGGTCGCCAAGTCGCCGCGCAAATCGTCACGGCATCGAGTAAAACGAACGACTATACGCTGAGCGCGCATTTCGTGCGCCCGGAAGTGACTCGTTCGAACAAACAATACGTGACCCTCATCTTAAACGGCAGAAGCATCAAGAACTTTGCACTGACACAAAGCGTGCTCGAAGGCTACCATACGCTCTTACCGATTGGTCGCTATCCGATTGCCGTGCTCGAAGTGAAGATGGACCCGATGTTGATTGACGTGAACGTCCATCCGACAAAACGTGAAGTGCGCTTGTCGAAAGAAAAAGAATTGTGCCAGCTCATTCGAGAGACCGTTCAATTGACGCTCCGTGAGCAACGTCTCATTCCGTCTGTGAAACAAGAGCCAAAACCAAAACGAGAAACACCGTCCGAACAGTCGAAACTCGATTTCTCGATGGAACCGCAACCTAAACAAGTAGACACGGTCGAGTGGAATTATCCGATTCCTCGCGAGCGAAAAGAGTCGCTCACGTCTCCTTCCCAGTGGAACCCGGCGCCGCTCGTTCATGAACCAGAGCCAGAGATGCTCCAGGCAGAACAGGTCGAGGAACCCGTTCTTCAGTCCGAACGTCTTCCAGCATTAGACGTCATCGGACAACTGCATTCGAGTTATATCATCTGTGGAGCGGAAGACGGGATGTACGTGATGGATCAACATGCTGCCCAGGAACGCATCAAGTATGAATTGTTTTATGAGCAGTTAGGACGCCCGGAAAAAGAGTATCAACTCCTGTTGATTCCGTTGACGTTAGAGTTTACACAGGAAGAAACGCTCGCCATCGAAGAAGTGCTCCCGCTTCTAGCGGAAGCTGGCATTACGTTAGAACCGTTTGGGGGAAACACGTTCCTCGTGCGCGAGATTCCGACATGGTATCCGCAACATGACTTAGAGGGTACAATTCGTGATCTAGTGGAGATGGCGATTCAACAACGCTCGATTGACATCGCGAAATATCGTGAGGAGGCATCAATCCTCATGGCGTGTAAACGGTCGATCAAAGCGAATCATCCACTCAATATGGACATGATGCGACAATTGATTGAAGATCTTAGTCGAACGACTTCTCCTTTCACTTGTCCGCACGGTCGTCCGATTCTCGTGAAGTGGAGCACGTACGAACTCGAGAAGTTGTTCAAACGCGTCATGTAATCGTCTTGTTACCTTGTTTTAATACGATGTAACGTTTATTTACGAGTACTCATGGGAAAACTATACACATGTCACTCAACGCATCGAGGTTGAGAGGTGGCTTTTTCACTGCCTCACCCTCAAGATGTCGACATGAAATGTATATCCATGTAGGAGGAAAAGAAAATGACGAACAAACTTCAAGTTTCAAAACGAGAATTACGCCCACGATCACTACGCACGAAGTTGCGTAACGAAGGAAAAGCGTTAGGAGTTGTTTATGGTTACAAAGTAGACAGCACACCAATCGTGTTTGACGAGATGGACCTTCGTAAAATTCTTCGAGACCATGGTGACAACGCATTGATTGAACTCCATTTCGATGGAAACAAGATTAACACGCTCGTGCACGGATCAGAAACAGATCCGTTCACAAACTTCTATCAGCACGTCGAATTTATGGCTGTGAAGATGGATGAAGAGACAGAAGTCGAAGCGGATATTGCCCTCGTCGGCGACGCGAAAGGCGTCAAAGAAGGCGGATATCTCGCTCAGTCGCTCTATAAAGTGACGGTTTCTGCGACACCTGCCAACATCCCAGAACGCATCGAACTCGACGTGTCAGACCTCGAAATCGGTGACTCGGTGACGGTAGCGGATCTTCCAGAAGACAAATCGTATACGATTGTCTCTGAACCAGATATGCACATCGCCTCTGTGAATGAGCCGGTTGCAGAAGTTGAAGAGGAAGAGTCGGAAGAAGGTTCAACTGAAGAAGAAGCTTCAGAAGGATCTTCTGAAGAAACAGAAGAATCGACTGAAGATAAAGAATAATTGTAAAGAAAGTGCTTCGAGAAATCGGAGCACTTTTTCTTTGTCACAAATCTGCCATATGTAAACGATTACGATGTGAACACTCTGTCAAATCCTTCTAGAGGTGATTGCCAACAGAGTCTGTACAGTTTATATTGTTAATGATTTCACATATTAGAACTGATACTTTCCTATTTAATTATTCAGAAAGAAGGGTTTGTGACATGGCATCAATGGAAATCCATGCACTCGAATCATTACGGAAAAAAGCACAGGCTTCCTCGCAAATGATTCATTATCGTCCAATGGAATACTTTTTACGGGCAATGTTAGCCGGGATCTTTATCGGCTTTGCTTCAATCTTCACGCTGAAAGTCGTCAACGGTATGTATTTAGCGGAATCTCCGTTCACGACACTCATTGGGGGCTTCTCGTTCGGGATTGCGCTCGTTATGATCATCTATGGGGGAGCGGAGTTGTTCACGGGGAATACGATGTATTTCACAACGTCGACACTTCGCGGCTATACAACGCTCAGCGACACGATGCTCGTTTGGTTATTATGTTTCGTCGGGAATGCACTCGGGGGAATCCTATTCGCGTTACTACTTGCACCGACTGGTGTCATCCAAGAACTAGGGATGAACAACTGGCTGTTCTCAGTCGTCGAGGGGAAAATGCATCACACGACGGTCGAAATTTTCTTCCGTGCCATCTTCTGTAACTGGATGGTCTGTCTCGCTATTTTCTTACCGAAACAAATGAAAAATGAATTCGCTCAAATCTTCTCGATGATTTTCCTTGTCGCCGTCTTCTTCGCTTCAGGATTTGACCACGTCATCGCCAACTTCGTCTTGTTCGCCTTGACGCTCGTCGTCCCACACCCTGAGACGATCAGTATGGCAGGTGCAATCCACAACTTGATTCCTGCGACGTTCGGTAACATTATCGGCGGTGCCCTCTTCATGGGAGCGATCTATACATGGCTCAACTCAAAAGGTCTCCGTGAGGCGCAAGAATTAGAGGAAGAAGTAGAATTAAAAGTCGTGAAAGCTGCTAAATAAATGACGTTTGTCACAAATAACGTTGGGCCTTGTCTTACCGAAGACGAGGCTCTTTTTGTCGTATGCTCACAAGCAAACTGTCACAATATCGACTCGTGACCATCAAGAAAAATACGTGTCATAATCTATATATAGGATTTTTTAAAACGTTTGTTAATGTTTTTGATCCATATATAGTGAGGTGATGGGTTTTGAAATTACTGCAGTTGTATGAGAATGTCTGCGTCTTACCAGACCAAGACTTGGTACAAGAAAATGCGAATGTGGACGGAAAGTCCCCACTTGGGAAACTAGCACGACTCTCTTCAGAAGTGTCGAAAGAATTGTCGCAGACATATTTGATGTCGGAGCGCTCAAAACAGGCCGTCACTGATAACTACTTATACGTGCACGACGCCGACTATTACATCACAGGATCGACGACATGTTGTCAAATACCACTCGGTCAATTATTAAAAGATGGATTCCATACGGGGCATGGAACAATCCGTTCGCCAAAGGACATTCGCTCCGCCATGGCGCTCGCGTCCATCATCCTTCAAGCGAATCAAAATATGCAGCATGGGGGTCAAGCGTTCCCGATGTTTGACGTCGACTTGGCACCGTATGTCGAGAAGACCTATGTGCGCCAATTGAACCGACTCCAATCACTACCTGTTGAATGGGACAAGACACAATTGGAACAACTCGCAGAAGAAGAGACGATCTCGGCGACATATCAGGCGTGTGAGGCGTTCATTCATAATGCGAACTCGATGCATTCACGAGGTGGCGGGCAAGTCCCGTTCGTCTCGATCAATTACGGGACGGATACCTCAAAGTGGGGACGCATTCTCATTCGGGAGCTACTTCGTGCCACGGAACGGGGATTAGGGAATGGGGAGACCCCGATTTTTCCCATTCAAATCTTTAAAGTAAAAGAAGGCATCAACTTTCATGAAGATGACCCAAACGTTGATCTCTTTCGTGAAGCGTGTCGCGTCACAGGCAAACGGCTCTTCCCGAACTTCTCCTTCATCGATGCCCCGTTCAATGCCGCTTACTATGATGGATCGCATGAATCTGAAGTGGCGTACATGGGTTGCCGCACCAGGGTAATGGGAAATCGACACGGAGAAGAGACGTCAGTCGGTCGTGGCAATCTTTCCTTCTCCACACTCAACTTGGTGAAGATGGCACTTGTCTCTGAATCATTAACTGACTTTTACCGTATTCTTAACCGATATATCGATGTCGGCATCGAACAGTTGGTCGAGCGCTTCGAGTATCAATGCACGCGTCGCGCTGAAGAATTTCGTTTTCTTTACACACAAGGGGTCTGGCGTGGAAGTGAGCAGTTACATGTACATGATGAGGTCCGAGATGTGCTGAAACAAGGAACGCTTTCCCTCGGATTCATCGGACTCGCTGAAACGTTGAAGGTGTTGACGGGCAGTACACATGCCGAGTCGCGTGAAGCGGAACGACTTGGTCTCGATATCGTCACGCACTTAGCTGATCGGTTGCGAGCGGCGGCCGAATCATACGATTTGAATTTCTCGTTGCTTGCGACACCGGCGGAAGGATTGTCAGGTAAATTTGTGACGCGAGACCAGGAAGCGTTCGGGATGATTGACGGGGTAACCAATCGGGCGTTTTATACGAATTCCTTCCACGTACCGGTATATCAAACCGTGTCCATCCGTGAAAAAATCCGAATCGAGGCACCATATCACGCGTTGTGTGACGCGGGACACATCTCCTATGTCGAAGTCGATGGCTCCCTTGCCCATAACGCGGAAGCGGTAGAATCGATTGTTCGCTTGATGCGCCTGCATGATATCGGCTACGGTTCAATCAATCATCCCGTCGACCGCTGCGGGAATTGCGGGCTTGAAGGCTTGATTGATGCGGCTTGTCCGACTTGTGGAGAAGATGAGATAATCGAACGGATCCGTCGTATCACTGGCTATTTGGTCGGGACGATGGACCGCTGGAATACGGCGAAGCGAGAAGAAGAACGGGCGAGGGTGAAACACGATGCGCATTCTATCCGTCGTTGAAGAATCCGTCGTCGATGGACCGGGGATTCGAACGGTCATCTTTACTGCGGGCTGTCCTCACCACTGTAAAGGTTGTCACAATCCTTCCTCGTGGAATCCAGCTGGCGGTGAGGAAATCGAAGTGGATGAGATCGTCCGTCGCATCGAGCTCAGTGGTTGGGACGGCGTGACCATCTCAGGTGGTGAACCGTTTCTTCAATCTTCAGAGTTAGCAAAACTTGTCAAGGCATGTAAGTCGCTCGGTAAAAATGTGTGGGTGTATACGGGTTATACGATCGAACAGTTGGTAGCGATGCACGACGGAGCCATTCAAACGGTGTTAGACTACGCCGATGTGCTCGTTGATGGTCGCTTTGAGCAGTCGCTACGAGACATGGGACTCCGCTTTCGGGGATCGCGTAATCAACGAATCATCTTTTTGAATAATGTGTAATCGAGGCAGAGATGTCTCGATTTTTTGTATAATGATTAAAAAAGGGGGATTTTAGATGAAATGGTGTAGTTTTGACATGCAAGAAGAGCAACGAGTGGGAATCATCGAGGGCGATTTCGTCTACGATGTCAGCAATCAAGTACATACGACTAACTTATTAGAAGTGATTGCGCGTGAGTTCGAACCGGATATTGATTTAGACGTGGCACCTTCATACCGAGTGACGGACGTGAAATTGCTTGCCCCGTATCGACCGTTGAAAAATGTGATTTGTATCGGGAAGAACTATGAAGAACACGTGAAAGAGATGGATACAGCGGGAGCGGGGAAACTCGTCATCTTCACGAAAGCACCAACCTCAGTCGTCGGCCCGGACGCTGTCATCGAGCGCCATCCGGAATTGACGGACAAACTTGACTATGAAGGCGAACTCGCCGTCATCATCGGAAAGTCGGGACGAGACATCGAAACAGTCGAAGAACACATTTTCGGATACACGATTCTAAACGATGTAACGGCACGAGACGTGCAAAAAGAACATGTCCAATTCTTCCGTGGTAAGTCACTCGATACGTTCTGTCCGATGGGACCGTTCATCGTGACGCCGGACGAGCTTCAGTTCCCTCTCCGAATCCAAACGAATGTCAACGGGGAGACGCGCCAAGACGGAACGACTGCCGATATGATTCGCCCGATTGACGAGCTCATTCGTACGTTATCGAAAGGCATGACGCTTGAAGCGGGTGACATTATCGCGACCGGAACGCCAGCCGGAGTCGGGCACGGGATGACACCACCGACCTATCTTCAAACTGGGGACACCGTCGAAGTGACGATTGAAGGTCTCGGCACGCTACGAAATGTGATTGTCTGAATGAAATGACGCAAAATGTGAAGAATCTTGTAATTCATTTATCATTTTATAAATGAGTGTTCCTCTTCGTTATAGTAAGGGTAGAAGATAACACAGAGGAGATGAATCATTATGGATCGTCACGATCAATCAAATGAACACGATCAATTACATGAATCAGAACAGCAAAAAGATTGGTTAGATACAGAACTCGGTTCATCCAACCGAGAAGAAACAAAAGTACGAACACAGTCAAAACCTTCATTCGTCAGCCGCATGTTCCCAGGACTTGTCGGTGGGGTCATCGGGGCATTGTTGACGGGCGCAATCGCTTATCCGTTTATCGACCAACCCGCAACGAATGTGAGTGATACGAACGTGACCTCGCAAGGGACTCCGGTCCAGACGTCATCAAACGTGTCTGACTCTTCAGTCACGAATGCCGTCGCAACCGCTCAACCTGCAGTCGTCACCGTGAACAACTTCGCCCAAACTGGCTTCTCGAGTGAAGCTGTCGAGGCTGGCGTTGGATCGGGCGTCATCTACAAAAAAGAAGGTGACTCGGCATTTATCGCGACGAACCATCACGTTGTCAACGGGGCAGACAAGCTGACGGTCACGTTTAATGACGGAACGACAGCGGAAGCGACGCTCATGGGAAGTGACGCGACGTATGACTTGGCCGTCTTGAAAGTGGACGCTGACAAAGTACCGGCCGTCATCTCAATCGGCAAATCGAGTGAGTTAAAACCGGGACAAACGGTCATCGCCATCGGGAATCCGCTTGGACAATTCGAGAACTCCGTGACACGCGGTGTCGTCTCATCGACGTCACGTCTCGTACCGGTAGATACGGATGAGAACGGACAGGCCGACTTCAATGCTGAGGTCATTCAAACGGATGCGGCCATCAACCCAGGTAACTCGGGTGGTGCGTTAATCAACGAAGAAGGACAACTCGTCGGGATCAACTCGATGAAGATTGCGACGGCAGAAGTCGAGGGAGTCGGATTCTCGATTCCGGTCGACATCGCCCTTCCGCTGATCAATCAAATCGAACAGACGGGAGAAGTCAATCATCCTTCGCTCGGCGTGTCGCTACGTGACGTGTCAGAGTTCCCTCCAGGTTACTTGACGGAACAAATCAACTTACCTGAATCGGTAACGGCGGGAACGATTATCGTAGAAGTTCAACAAAATAGTTCAGCCGCAAAAGCGGGTCTTGAGGCGCGTGACGTCATCGTGAAAATCAATGACAAAGACGTTAGCTCGTTCATCGACCTCCGTAGTGAATTGATTCGAGATACGGACGGAACGGTCGACATCGAATATGTCCGTGACGGAAAAACGGAAACGGTTCAAGTCGAGATTCAAAACGCAAACGGTTCTGCATTGTAAAAGGTGGGCAATAAGCCCGCCTTTTTTGCTATGCTTATACAAAAGGAGGATGAGATATGGTACGAAATTTATATGGGGTGTTACTATTCGGGGCAGGAATTTTACATTTTGTCAGAGAGAAGGCATTCATGTCGATTATTCCGAAATCTTGGCCGTTCCGCCGCTTGATGGTGCAACTGAGCGGAGTCGTGGAAGTCGTCTTCGGGGCAATGCTCTTACTAAACAAAGGGACGACGTTCGTGAAACGGACGCTACCGGCATTCTTTATCGCCGTCTTCCCGGCCAATATCAACATGGCCGTCAAACCTTCTAGAATCGGTGGGAAAGTCATTCCGAAATGGATCACATGGGGACGACTCCCGCTTCAATGGGTTTTGATCAAAGGTGTCAAAAAAATATAAAGGTGTGGAGATACATATGACAAACGTATTGAAATGGTTCGAATATTTTCATGCACATCCAGAAATCAGTTGGAAAGAAGTCGAGACGACCCGAACGATTGCTTCGATTTTATCAGACTGGTCGATTCCGCATCGGACGTTTGAGGATGTGACCGGAGTGATCGCGGAGATTGGATCGGGGGAAGACGTGATTGCAGTCCGCGCCGATATCGATGCGTTATGGCAACAAGTTGACGGTACGTTTCGTGCGAACCATTCATGCGGGCACGACGCGAACATCAGCATGGTACTCGGTGCACTCGAACAATTGAAGGACGAGGCGTTACAGAAGCGGATCCGTTTCATCTTCCAACCTGCCGAAGAGCAAGGGAACGGGTCGCTCGCCATGATTGAGCGTGGAGCGTTAAAAGACGTGACGCAACTCTTCGGGATTCATTTGCGTCCACAAGAAGAGTTGAAGAAAGGTCAATACGCGGCGGCGATTCAGCATGGTGCTGCCTTCTTCTTAAAGGGAGAGGTCATTGGGGATGACGCGCACGGCGCAAGACCGCATCAAGGGCAAAACGCACTCGATGTCATCTTCACGATTCAACACATGCTCAAAAGCATTTACTTATCACCGTTTGAGCCACACTCCGTCAAGTTGACGAAAGTACACGCCGGGAGTGACAACATGAACATCATTCCGGGAAATGCGACGTTCTCGATTGATGTCCGCGCTCAACAAAATGAGGAATTGCTCGAACTGCGAAATCGTGTCGAAGACATGTTACTCCATGTCGGTCAGCTTCATCGTGTGACATTGGAGTGGGAGTGGCAAGACTTCACACCGGGAGCGGTCGTTGGGGAACAGTCAAGTCAGATTGCGAAGCAGGCGATCGAGCAACGCTTCGGTCAGTCGGCTCTCGTCGAGAGGATTGTCACGTCAGGTAGCGATGATTTTCATTTCTATACCGTCGAGAAACCGACGCTTGATGCGACGATGATTGGAATTGGTGCAGATTTAGGTCCAGGACTTCATCATCCGCATATGACGTTTGACCGTGATGCGTTAGAAGACGGGGCACGCCTGCTTGCGGATGCACTCCGAATTGCAGCAACATAATTCAGGATGAGTGTGATAGACAGATGTCTGTCCACTCATTTTTTTATTGCATCAGATGATTGTAAGCGCTATCATAACGTTATTAGCGACAATATAACGACAATTCTGAATTTTCGCTATAGGGGAGGAAGTTAGATGGAAACAACGGGGAACAAGCAAGACATGAAGCTAGGGTGGGCGCTCTTACCACTTGGTGTGATGATTGTTGTCATGCTCATCTCAATCGTCAAGCTCGGACAAGGACCACACATCCCGCTCATCGTCGGGACGGCGGTCGCTTCGCTCGTCGCCTGGCGTCATGGGTTCAAGTGGAAAGAGATTGAAGAGATGATGTATAAAGGGATTCGTCTCGCTTTACCGGCAGTCGTCATCATCATTTTGGTCGGATTGACAATCGGTGCTTGGATTGGTGGGGGAATCGTTGCCACGATGATCTATTTCGGACTGAAGATCATCTCGCCGGCATACTTTTTGTTAACGATTTGCCTCATCTGTGCGGTCGTCGCGCTCTCGATTGGGAGTTCGTGGTCGACGATGGGTACAATCGGTGTAGCAGGGATGGGAATCGGACTGAGTATGGGGATACCAGCTCCGATGGTTGCGGGGGCCGTCATCTCAGGTGCTTATTTCGGGGACAAGATGTCACCATTGTCAGATACGACAAACTTGGCGGCAGGACTGACTCATACGAATCTATTCGTACATATCCGACACATGCTATATACGACCATTCCGGGACTTGTCATCGCGCTAGGGGTATACGCTTGGCTTGGTAGACGGTTCGCAGATTCGACGACGGACTCGTCAGAGATCACACAGACGCTTAATATTCTTGAAGATAGTTTTGTCATCTCTCCATGGTTACTCGTCGTGCCGCTCGCTGTCATTTTGCTCGTCGCAAAAAAAGTACCAGCGATTCCAGCACTCGTCGTCGGGATTGCACTGGGCTTCTTGGCTCAAGTGTTCATCCAAGGCGGGTCACTTTCAGACAGCGTAGGTGCTCTTCAAAGTGGCTATGTCATTGATACAGGTAATGAATTGGTCGATAACCTCTTCAGCCGAGGCGGTCTTGATGCGATGATGTACACGGTCTCGATGACGATTGTCGCGATGACGTTCGGTGGAATTTTAGAATATTCAGGTATGCTTCAATCGATCATGAATCAAATCTTGAAGTTGGCGAAAACAGCAGGCTCTTTGATTGCTTCAACGATTTTGGCTGGGATTGCGACAAATGCGACCTGTTCGGAGCAGTATATCTCGATTGTCGTCCCGTCACGTATGTTTGCAGGGGCTTATGAAAAAATGGGATTACAATCGAAAAACTTATCACGCGCACTCGAGGACGGTGGAACATTGACATCGGTGTTCATCCCGTGGAATACGTGTGGGGTATTCATTCTTGGTACGCTCGGGGTTGGGGCATTCGAATACGCGCCTTACGCTGTCTTAAACTTTATCGTACCGGTCATTTCGATTCTGTATGCCTTTACGGGATTCACAATCGAGCGCATGGCCGTCATTCAGCAAGAAGAGTCAGTTGTGAAGCAAGCAGCACAATAAAACAATTCCCGGTCGTCAATCGACCGGGAATTGAAATTTATAGACGGTGCGCGGACGACCTTGGCTGTAGCTCATCTCTTCGCCAATCGGATGGACGAGTTTTGCATCAACCAATTTTTTGATGAGTCGCTCTGTCGTGCGACGGGTGACTTGTAAGTAATCGGTCAACTCTTTAGCCGTGAACTCAAGTTGATCGCGTGAGAAGTGGATGAGTTTTTCGATATTGGTCGGACTCATACCGGTCTGTTTCATCATGTCGTAGACTCGTGTTTGCGTGACGCGAAAATGAATGGGTGATGGTTGATCAGAGAACATTAGTCGCTTCGAATCATCGACGATGCGCATCTGTCGTTCACTTTCTGCATAAAGAGCGAGTCGTGCATGGTCGAGAGCGCGCTGATAGTCTGAGCCATATCCGATGCCAACATGAACAGACGAGGGATTCGGTAAAACAATACCGTTTGAAATAGCTGTCTCAATTTTGCCTTTATTCGATAAGATTGTGACTCCCTCTTCATTCGATTGTAGCAACTTGCCACCGAAGAATTGTTGGTCCGACACGTGTGCTAACGTCTCTTCACTCGAATTCGAATACTGAAGAATGGCAAACTGAGACTGATCTGATTTTTGCAATCGAATCTGTTGTAGAAAATCATTAAAATGGTGAAGAATCCTCTCTTTCGGTTCAATCATGAGTTGGCTCCGATAGCCGTCGGTTCTTAACCGGCGATGGATTTGCTCGACACTCGTCAAAGCGAATCGTGTCGTCCCATTTTCTTGAAGTTGTTTATGGAAGGCAATCAAGTCCTCGAAATTTATGTTTGGATGAAGCTGTTTCACTTGCGATTGCGAGATACGAGTAGGGAATGGCTCTAACATTGATTCAAGTCGTGACGTGTCGACGAGGTCAATCGATAGATGTTCAAGCTCAACGTTTTGCGTTAACGTAATATATAAGAGTGAAGTCAATAAGACGACATCGTCTTGAACGACATGATGAGCATACGGGAGGTTCGCCTTCTCCATCGCGTACGAATACGGAAATGAACCGGAGAAGAAAACACCGTCAAAAAAGTGTAGTTGATGGGCGATGTCTTTCGCTTCACGCGGGTCATCATAAGGAAACCCTTCAATCCGGACATCGGGTAAAGAAGAACCTTTTACAATATGTTGAATAAAAGCTGGTGAACCGACGACGGCGATATGGATGGACATCACAAAATCCCCCTTGCAATTTAACGACTATATAACGACAATATAGAGGAAAGCGTAGACGAAGTAAAGGAGTGATGAACTTGAACATTCAAAGCATTGAAATTTTCTCAGTTCGATTCCCACTAAAAGTTCCATTTATCGTGAGTTATCATCGTTATGACGATATGCCATCTGTCATCGTCAAAATGACCACGTCTTGCGGACTGATTGGTTATGGGGAAGCGGTAGCGGATGAGCACGTGACGGGAGAGTCAGCTGAAAGTACGGTGAGTGTCCTCCGTCATCTATTGGCACCTTTATTAATCGGGAAAAATCCGATGCATTTGGAGAGGATTCATGATGAGATGGACCGTGCGATAAAAGGTGTTCCTGCAGCAAAAGCAGCACTCGATATCGCCTGTCACGATTTGATTGGAAAGAAACTGAATCAACCGATTTACGAATGGATTGGTGGTCGGTACCATGAATCGTTCCCGGTCACACACGTCTTGAGTATCGGAGAACCGGATCACATGGCACAAGAGGCTCTTGATCAAATCAATCAGGGCTATACGGCCGTGAAGATGAAAGTCGGGGTCGACGTACTAACGGACGTGGCACGTGTCAAAGCCGTGCGAGAAGCCGTAGGACCAAATCTCCCGATTCGGGTCGACGTCAATCAAGGGTGGGTCAATGCGGCTAACACGGTCCAAGCTATGCGTCTACTCGAACCGTACGGAATCGATTGGGTCGAACAACCGGTCAAGGCGGATGATTTTGAAGGGATGCTCGAAGTGAAACAAAAAATCTCGGTGCCACTTATGATTGATGAAGGTCTGAAAGACATTCACGATATGAGACGGTTGACGATGATGCAAGCAGCCCATAAAGCGAACATCAAGCTGATGAAATGTGGTGGCATTTATCCGGCGAAGAAGTTGGTCCATATGGCGGAGATGTCAGGGATTGAATGCCAAATCGGCTCGATGGTCGAATCTTCGATCGCATCGAGTGCGGGATTCCATGTCGCCTTTTCTAGTAAGATTGTAAAAACGGTAGAATTGACAGGACCGCTCCGCTTCGGAAAGGATGTCGGGAACTTAACATATGATTTGCCAATCATCTCGTTGAACGACCGTCCTGGTCTCGGCATCGAAGTCGATGAGGACTTATTGAGTGAACTGACGATCGATTCATACGTGATTGGAGAAGACTCACATGTGGCAAGGTGAGATCAAAGGTCTGCCGCTTCAAGTGCGAGTTCTGACGTTGTCAGACTTCCCTGAGTTGTTGTCGATTCAAGAAACGGTGATTCAAGCGTTGGCTGAACCGGAGCACTATCAATCATTATCGATTGAAGAATTCACGAAACTTTTGACGGATCAGACGTTGATTGGGGCAACGGCTGAAGGGCGACTGATCGCATTTCGTGCCATGTTGATTCCGCCGATTGACGATGAACATTTAGGACGAGATATCGGCTGCCCGGAGGATTCGCTTGAACGTGTCCTTTATCAGGAAGTGACGAACGTCCATCCAGATTTTCGGGGATATGGGTTGCAGACGCACTTGGGCAAACTGTTGATGTCACAAGTTGAATCGGATAACCGATTTGATGTCGTCTGTGCGACGGTCGCACCGTTCAATATTCCAAGTATGAAAGACAAGTTCACGCTTGGACTCCGAATCGGCGCATTGAAAGAAAAGTATGGCGGGAAACTCCGCTATATCTTTTATAAGGAGCTTCATCGGTCATGGCAACCCACATCAGAAGTGGTGGATGTTCCGATGGAAGAACGGGCGAGACAAGTTAAGTTACTCCAAGCTGGTTGGTTCGGGACTGGTCTTATGAAACAAGGAGAACAGTGGATTGTTCGATATGAGAAGTAATAAATCCTCGTCAAGCTGACGAGGATTTTGTTTATTCGAGAACGAAAAGTACATCATTCGCGAATTTTTCATACGTGCGGTCACTTGGATGGAATTGGTCGGTCGCGAGATCACGTGATAAATCAGAGATGTAGGCGAACGGGTCGATCACATCGATATTTTGAGCATTCGCTAATTGTTTCGCAGAGGCGTTCCAATCGAGGATGAGCTGATTGAACGCTTGTCCATTCTCATCATTTTGAAACGGGTTGTATAGGCCGATGTAGACAATCGTAGCTGAGTCGTTCAGCGCGCGAATCTCAGAAAAAATCGTTTCAAGATTTGTCTTTGCATCCGTGACCACTTGTTGAATATCGACAGATTCAAAGTTGTCGACGTTTTCCCCGCGGTTGAACAAATCGTTTCCACCGATGGTCAACGTGATATATCGTGCGTTTTCGATTGTCCGACGTACTTCGGGTTGCTCGAGTTGAGCAAGTAGATCTTCAGTACGTGCCCCGGAAACGGCCAGGTTTTGTGTACGGAGTGACTCATCTTCCAAACCTTCGCTGACGGGTTGTACATATCCCGCGCCTGACGTCGAGCCGACACCGCGAGTCAAGGAATCGCCGAGGGCGACATAGATGTCACCTTCTGGCTCAGGACGTTCGTCTTCAGAGACAGAAAGTGTTCGTTCTGGCGGATTGACGATATCTTGATAACCAATCCAAAGACCATATATGGCGATTCCGGTCAAAAGTACGGCGCCACTTAAAAATGCATACCATTTCGAATGTTTCATGGGCTGACCTCGCTTTCTATACAGACATCATATCAAAAATGTGACGATGTGCCCTATGTGAATGTTCGAATAGGACAGATTTGATTTTGTCCGATAGAATAAAGAAAGAGGTGAGACAATGGAACCGACTTTAAAGCTACATCAACTGACAAAGGTGATAGGGAAAAAGACGATCATCGATAATATTTCGTTAGAAGTCAACCCAGGTGAGGTGTTCGGATTTTTAGGACCGAACGGTGCCGGGAAGACGACGACGATTCGGATGATTGTCGGATTGATTAAACCGACGAAAGGTAATGTATCCATTTGTGGCTATCGTGTCGATAAACAGTTCGTTCAAGCGATGAATCAGATCGGAGCCATCGTCGAGAATCCAGAGCTGTATAAATTTTTGTCTGGACGTGAGAACTTAGAAGCCTTCGCCCGCATGTTGCCTGATGTGGACGATAAACGAATTCAAGAAGTGATCGACCTCGTCGATCTGACCGCTCGCATCGATGATAAAGTGAAGACATACTCGCTCGGGATGCGTCAGCGGCTCGGTATCGCACAGGCATTATTGAACAATCCACGCGTTCTTATTTTAGACGAACCGACGAACGGACTTGATCCGATGGGGATTCGCGACTTACGACTGTTCATTCGTCGACTTGTCGAAGAAACGGGACTGAGTGTTCTCGTGTCGAGTCATATCTTGGCCGAGATTGAATTGTTGGCGGATCGCGTCGCCATCATGTCGCGCGGGAAGATTGTCAAAGTCGGGACGGTCGATGCTTTGATTGAAGAACTCGCATCGACGGTCGACTTGCATGTCGCCAATAGTTTTGAAGTGTTACCAATCGTTCAAGGTTATGAAGGGATCGATCAAGCGGACGTGATCGATGAGCGAACGATTCGAATCTCGATGAACGTCGAGGAGACGGCAAAGTTGAATCGATACTTAATGGAACGAGATGTCGACGTGTTCGGACTCGAGCGTCGTGTGCAGACGTTAGAGGATCTCTTCATTACATTGACGGGCGGTGATCACATTGCCTAATCCATCTCTACTCGGACTCATACGTAATGAAGTATTAAAAATTCATCGGAAGCGTAGGTTGATGGTCGTCTCGATCATCCTGATTGTACTCGTCTCGATGTTCACATACGCGAACTATCGGCAAATCGAGAAGCAACGTGAAGAGCAAGGGACGATTGATTGGCGTGTTGATCTTCAGCAAGAAATCATCGATACACAAAACCGGCTCGCTTCCGCCAACGTCCAAGACGAGTTTCGTCAGATTTTAGAATTCCGTGTCCAACAGAACCAATACTATTTAGACAATGACATCAACCCGAACTATCCAGGCGCTCCGACGTTTATGCGTGTCTTCTTCTCGCAAGGGACGACGCTCGTACTGCCACTCTTTATTATCGTCTTGATGGCAGATATCGTCAGTGGGGAGCATAACGACGGGACAATCAAGACGCTACTGTCCCGACCGGTAAGGCGTTATAAAATTTTGCTTGCCAAATGGTTGACGACACTTTTGTATACGTCAATCTTAATATTTGTGACCGCCGTCGTCAGTTACGCCATATCCGGAATCGTTCTCGGGTGGGACGGTTGGACAGCTCCAATCCTGACAGGCTTCCAAGCTTCACCGACGGGAACTTTCTCAACCGATTTTGTTCATACCTTGCCGATGTGGGAATACTTGCTCATGTCGATGGGACTCTCATGGCTCGTCGTTGCTGCCGTCGGTACAATCTCACTTATGATCTCGGTGCTAGTGAAAAACACGGCGACCGGAATCGGAATCATGATGGCCGTCCTCATTTCAGGACCGCTTTTGACGTCGCTTGGATCAAATTGGGATAGCTCGAAGTACTTGGTGAACGTCAACTTCGGTCTTCATACCTACTTGGAAGGACAAGCTCCACCGATTGAAGGGATGACTCTACCGTTTTCTCTAGTCGTCATTCTCATTTGGTCAATGGCTGCTCTCGCGTACGCGTTTTATCACTTTACGCAAAAAGATGTATATTAATTGTTTATAATGCTACCCTCCTGGGTGGCACTTTTTTTAGTGGCTAAATGATTATGAAAGAGAAATAATTAGTTCTAAATACTTAATATTTAGAATTGTCAAAATAATTAAAAAGTTGGATACATTGTTTGTGGGAAACTGTGTAAAGTAAGAGTCATCACAAAGGAGGCAAACACATGAAAAAAGTTGTATCTACATCATTAATCGCAGGTGTCCTACTCGTACCACAATTGGTCGGGGCCGCAGAATTGAAGTCAGGCACGTTGACGAAACCGTCTGAAAGTGCACCGACGACAATCGTCAAAGAGTTCGTGAAAGCAAAAGGTGAATTCAAAACAATCGAGTCGAAATCAGACAAACTTGGTAAAGTCGTCAAGTTACAACAGACGGTAGACGGTGTCCCGGTATTCGGTGGTGTCGTTGTCGGTGTCGTTGATGAAGACGGACAATTGAAAACGGTCGTAGATGATGCAAAATCAGTAAAGAATCTACATAAGTCAATCAAATTGAGCGAGAAGAAAGCCATTGCAAGCTACAAGGCGCTTGTCGGACATAAAGGTGCATACGAACTCGAACCTGAAGCGGAATTGATCGTCTATCCAAATGGAGACAAGTCGGTCTACGCATATCAAGTGACCGGAACGATTTTAGATGCCGAGGAGCCTTCACGTTGGACGTACTTCATTGATGCTGGCACAGGAGAAGTTCTTAACAAATTCGATCAGTTGGCACACGCAAAACCGACGAACGGTGTGACAGGAACTACATATACAGGAACAGGGATCGATGTTCTTGGATATAGTCAGACGTTCAAGACAACGAAGAGTGGTTCATACTACTACTTACAAGACTCGACACGTGGAAAAGGAATCTATACGTACGATGCAGCAAACCGTACACGCCTTCCAGGTTCGCTTTGGGCTGATGTCGATAACGTTTTGAACACGACATACGATCGTGCTGCAGTTTCGGCACACGTCAACGCAACGAAAACGTATGACTTCTATAAGAACACGTATGGACGTAACAGCTATGATAACGCGGGTGCAGCCCTTAACTCGACGGTTCACTATAGCCGTAGCTACAACAACGCGTTCTGGGATGGTAGCAAGATGGTATATGGTGACGGAGATGGTCAGACATTCACATACCTCTCTGGGGCACTTGATGTTGTTGCCCACGAATTGACGCACGCAGTCACAGAGTACACGGCAGGATTGATCTATCAGAATGAGTCTGGAGCAATCAACGAAGCGGTATCGGATATCTTAGGTACAGTTGCTGAGTACAGTGTCGGAACAAACTTCGACTGGTTGGTAGGGGAAGACATCTACACGCCTGGAGTTGCAGGTGATGGTCTTCGTTCGATGGCAAACCCTGCTGCATATGGCGACCCGGACCACTACTCAAAACGTTACACAGGTACGCAAGATAACGGAGGTGTTCACATCAACTCTGGTATCGTCAACAAAGCGGCATACCTCTTGGGTAACGGCGGATCACACTACGGTGTATCTGTCCAAGGAGTCGGTGTTATGGAGATGGGAGATATCTACTACCGCGCGCTCAATGTTTACTTGACGCCAACGTCTAACTTCTCAAGCCTTCGTCAAGCTGTTATTCAATCCGCGAAAGATCTTTACGGTGCGACTAGCCCACAAGCAGTATCAGCTGCGAAATCGTTTGACGCTGTCGGAATCTACTAAGAGTCTAATCGAGAAATCCCTTCCGAGATATTTCGGAAGGGATTTTTTGTGTCGATATGGGGTAAATCAAATTGGAATGATGACTGAAAAGGAGAAATAACATGAATCTAAAAGAATATATGGCTGCACCGAACAAGCAAATTCAGTTAAGTGATTTCTATACCCATGTAAAAAATAAACCTGATGATTCGACTTTGACGGATGAACTGATTCCGGACAGTGTAGAACGATTGAAAGACCCGAAGAAGAATTGGGAGTTCTCGTTCAGCGATGTGGAAGAACGACAATATTGGGATGATTATCAAAAAATCTTTGAAGAGATGATCACACACACATCAACTGACGTTTCACCGTGGTATATTTTGCCGGCAGATGACGAATGGTACAGTCGCTATATCGTCTCATCCGTCATGATTGATGTCCTCGAGCGAATCGACCCGCAATATCCGACGTTTTCGGATAAAGAGCAAGAACGCATCGATGAGGCGATTCAAATACTTGAAAATGAATAACGGATGACGTTCTCGTGAACAATTAAAAATTCCCTTGCACTGAAAGCGAATTCAAGCTAAAGTGATACAGTAGAATAGAGGTCAGACATCTGTACAAAGGGGTAATGAGTGTGGGTAACGTAAGTTTATTATTTGGTGGCGTCGCGCTATTTTTAAATAGTCTTGTCCTTCTCGGGAAGGTCGATATGAAGAGTGCCGGTGTATTCAGTTTGTTCACCGGAATCCTGCAAACATTTATCGCAACGTGGTTACTGATTGGGGCAAGTCCTGAAGATCAGTTCGGCCTCGCGAGCATTTACTTGTTTGCGTTCACATATTTATATGTCGGTGTGACGTTCATTTTGAATTTAGACGGACGTGGCGTCGGCTGGTTCTCGTTATTCGTGTCGATTGCAGCCGCTTTTTACGGGTTGATGGCAATCGCTGTAGCCGATCCAATGGGTGCGTTGACATGGTTCTTCTGGTCACTATTATGGGGTCTCTTCTTTTTTGGAATGGGACTCGGGAGACCGAACGAGGCGATCACAGCGCGTGTCGCTCTCGTACTGTCGTGGTTGACCTTGATCGTTCCGGCGATGGTTGGTATGGCAGGACTCATGAACGGATTGTATGACATGATCTGGTGGGCAGCGAGCGGGACAGCTATTCTGTATTTTATCGTCTCCGTCAAACGAACGAAACAGGCCGTAGAAGTGGCTTGAGTATATAGAACCACATATGAGGTCATCTGGTGAGGTATTATCGCATCGGATGACTTTTTTGTATAACATGAAATGGTTTGGTATATACTACATTCAACAGAACACGTTGTGTAGAAAGGGGACCGTGGATTGATTGCCTTAGAAGCATTGAAAAGTCGACTTGCAGACAATCAATTGAAAGTACAAAGGGAAGAAGGGGATTTGGACACGTTACGATTTTCCTTCAATCAGCCTGCGACAGAACTTGAAATCAAACGATTGCCAAAAAGAACACCTGAAGACATGATTCACTTTTTGAACATGCATAACGGCGCACAGCTATTCGTCCATCCGACATACGGTGGAGGGATTCAACTGTTTAGTGTGGAAGAAATTAACGAGTATCGAGAGGTATGGGAATGTCCTGAGCAGTTAATCCCCGTCGGCGCTGGTATGGATGGAGAATGGATTGTTTGTGAGGTCGTCAACGAACATGAAAACTACATTTGGGTCGGAGAATTTTTGACTTATCAAGATGACATTGAAAAACTTCCAATGGATTATACACGTTGGTTCGACTATTTGATTGTCGCACAAGGTGCCCATTTTTGGGATTAGTTCAGAAGATAAAGTTAAATTAGTAGGTTGCTCATATATCTTAGTTGGCACACTCTTCACGAGTGTGCTTCAGGCTGTTGACGAACCAAATCGCCACGTGCGATTTGGTTCGTCTTTTTTTATGTCCAACGAGCTCGAGGCGCTCTGCCCGACAAAAAA